>CAZMRH010000068.1:0-7332 GCA_964568705.1 uncultured Lachnospiraceae bacterium | reverse complement strand
GTGATAGCGGTGCGCGTGGTACTGAAAACGATTTATATACCGGTCGGCGACAGTCTGAACATTTACATCGGATTTCTTGTGAATGCACTGGGCGGCGCGGTGTACGGACCTGTTATCGCACTGATGACGGGGGCGGCGAGCGACATAATCGGCTATCTGATCGCACCGGGAGGCGGCGCGTTTATGCCGGTGTTCACGCTCATAGAAATGCTCGGCTCGCTCATATATGCTCTCACACTCTATAAGTCGAGGATAAGCGCATTTAGGCTCGGACTGTCGAAGCTGCTTGTGAATCTTTTCGTAAATGTACTCGGCAATTCGCTTGCTCTCGCGTCACTCTACGGCAAGGGAGTATATTATTACCTGCTTCCGAGAATCACGAAAAATCTCCTCCTGCTCCCGCTTGAAGTGATACTTCTGATACTGTTCTTCAACAGTATACTTCCGGTACTTGCTAAGCTGCGCGTCATGACACAGGAGCAGAACCACGTCAAGCTCTCATACGGTGCGGTGACGCTTGTGTCTGTCATCATGGTGCTTCTTGCATTTTTGATAATCTGGTTTTATTCCGTACTGAAACAATAACAAAGACCGCACAGCCGGTTCGTTTCTGCCTGTCCGTTATAAGCGGGCAGGCATGTTGCGGTTATAAGGAGGTTCAAATAAATTGAATAAACAGAGTATCTATAAGATAACCGCCGCGCTGCTGATCTGCATCAGCCTTATCGCGGCGCTTTCGTCATGCTCGTCACTGTTATCGACGCTCGGCTTCGACACGCATAATTATGAGGCGGAGGAGGTCATTGCCGAGCATGATTCACAGAGCGAAGTGACGCAGAAGCTGGTGAAGATGACGAAGATGCTCTGTGTCAACTCACCCATACTCACCGAATTCGACGGCACGACAAAGGCGGTGGACGCGTGCCGCGACTCGATACTCAACTATATGCTCTGCGAGGGCTATTCTAAGTACACCGGAGATATTGCGCTGCTTGACAGGATAGCGGAGAAGTACCCGCAATACAACATCACCGTTGCCATACCGTCAACTGATTTTGAGTCGGTCGTCTACGAAAACTTCGGCGGCGGTATAAGGATCACAAATAAGAACGGCAGTATCTTCACCTATCTCGACAAAGTAAACGCCTACACCACCTCGATAACGCCGCAGGCTGACGAGGTTGAAACAGTGGTGCTGAAGTGTGAGGAGACTGAAAATACATACCGTATGGAGTTTTACAATACACTTAACGACATAAGCTCCGAAGTGTACGAGACGATGCTGATCAAGAGGGAAGACGGCAGCTGCTACTTCAGCTATGTACGCATTCGCGGTAACGGTTGATGTTGCATCGTGCGGAAATGATTGTAAACAGTTTGTAAACAATTGAAAAACATAAACGGTATGACATAATATATGGTATAATATAACGTATTTGATTACTAAATATATATATTTTGCATATATTAACTTACAATTACGGTTTTATTTGGACAACCCGTCATAATAATCCACATAAATCCGGCAAAAATCCGACAAGCTGCGGATAAACGAGAAAAAATGCCGGAGTAAAAATACATATTTTGTGAACGGTGACGATATGAGCTTATTTAACAAAAAATCCAAAGATAAGGTGACTGAGCCGCTGAGACCGCAGGACGTGTTCGGTGATGCCGATTCCCTGAGAGACAAGAAGGACAGGGGCGTAATCGGTAAACTGATGATGCGCAGGGCGGGAGAATCGGCGACGCTCAGCCACGTGATGATCAAGGCTGTCGCGATGATACTTGCGTCACTCCTTGCACTCATGGCAATCGTATGCTTTGTGGGCTGGGTGATAACCTCATCGGGCAGCTTTACTATAAGCACAAAGCTCGTCACACACTTCGACAACAAAATAACACTGAGCGCTACTGAGGATTTCTCGGATGCGGGAGACCTCATCAAGGTTCCGCCGATAAGCAGGCTTGACAATACGACACTTGACTTTCTGCCGGATGACATCGACATGACGGACGGCGAGCATAACGGAGAGGATTACATAGCGGTCACGTTCTACGTCAGAAACACCGGACTTGATACGGTCGATTACGAGGGCAAGATTCAGATGGTAGCGGCGTCGAAGGGAATCGACGAAGCGCTTCGCGTGATGGTGTACAAGAATGGCGAACGCACGATATACGCGAAGGCTCAGAAGAATTCGGACGGAGAAGCCGAGCCGGGATGCGTGAATTTTGAATCGGATATGATTATCATGACTACTGGCGGCGATGACTTCGAAGTCGGTGCGACCGACAAATACACTGTCGTGATGTGGCTTGAAGGGAACGATCCCGAGTGCGTAAACGACATACTCGGCGGCAACTTCAGGGCTAAGATGGACTTTGAACTGCTCGGTGACAATGCGGCCGAGGACTGAAAGCCGCACAACACAATACCCGAGGGCTCGGTAAAACATGTTATATTAAGTTCGCGTCAGCGACGGACTGTGATATAAAAAACGGGCATAAAGCCTAAAGGAGGAGTTTAGCATGAAGACTAAACAGACCAGAAACCTGCGTTCGTTTTCACTCAGGACATCGATAATCATGATGGTCATCACGATTATAGCAATGTCCGCGGCAACCTACGCATGGTTCGTAACATCCACCGAAGGACGGGTGGATACGTTCCAGTTTACGGCAGAAGCGGTCGATGGTATCATGATCTCCGCAGATGCACAGAACTACGGCGCACTTCTAACTCAGCTTGATCTGAGAAATGCAAAGGTACTCGGAGTACCTAACAGCATCGAGGGACTTATGGCCCCTGTGTCCACCGGCGGCAACGTATCGGGCGGCAACATGGAGCTGTTCAAGGGTCAGGTCGGCGAAGGCGTGAACAGCCGTCTGATACTTACGAGAGCTACTCCGTCGTCTGCACCGGTATATGACGGTGATACACTGATAGCTGAAGGTAATTCCGGATACTACGCATTCGATATGTTCTTCCAGAACCTCGGCGAATCGACGGCACTTTACCTCAGAGACGCGTCGGCAGTATCCGGCAAGGCGATCGACGAGTTCGGCAAAACTCTAAGGACCGAGCTTGCGATGAGAGTCGCGTTTGTCAACCTCGGAACAACCGTAATCGGCAATCAGCCTCTTGCACTTGCGATTAACGGCGCTGCAACGACCTCCGCATCGTATATATGGGAGCCGAATTCCCTCCAGCATGCGGCCGGTGTTGCGAAGATTCCGTATTACGGCGTTATCGCCGAAGCACCTGCGGGACTTCCCGCAGTGGGCAACTTCCTTGATACGGCAAGATACGCTGAGTATTCAACCTACGTCAAGAATATGACGACCTGCGATCACAAGGGCAACGCTATCGAATCCGCTGCGATAACAACGCTTGAAAAGGAAACGGTAACGAGAATCCGCGCGTATGTATGGCTTGAGGGCGAAGACCTTGAGTGTACAAACGCGATCGCCGAAGGCACTGTAAGTGTCGACCTCAGCTTCACTACTGACGAGACGAACGTAGCGGGCTGAGACGCTGAATAAAGCATGATGTCCTGAGCTTTATGATTATCGGATGCGCGGTTCTATCCTTCGGGACTGCGCATCCGCAAAAAGCGAAGGAAAACGCAGACAGGTGATCCGGCGGCGCTGAGACCGGATAATACCCGGAAAAGAGAGAAGCTTGTATGGATGAAAATAAAGACAGTATATTCAAAAAAATACTGGATGTAATAATTGATATACTTGTCGTACTTATGCTGATTGTGTCGGTAACGGTAACGGTGCTGACCTTCACATCAAGAGGCGACGGCTACTCCGATATCCTGGGCTACACCGTATTTGCGGTAAAGAGCGATTCCATGGAGCCGGAGATCATGACGGGCGACCTGATTGTCGGGAAGCTGACAAGCGGGGATGCAAATTATGAGAACGGCGAAATAGTGACCTTCTGGATGCTTGATTCGGACAAAAATAAGGTGCTCAACACTCACCGTATCGTCGAATGCGAAAGCGTGAACGGTACGATGCAGTATACTACAAAGGGTGACAACAAGCCTGTAAACGATACCTCAAAGGTGACAAAGGGCGACATTATCGCCAAGTACACCGATGTACGGATACCGGTACTGGGTACAGTGCTTAATTTTCTTCAGACACGCACGGGTTTCTTTGTATGCGTGATGATACCCATGATACTGTTCTCACTTTATCAGACCTTCAGATTCATCGTCAACCTGACCGAGTACGGCAGGCAGAAGGCGGCGGATGCGGCGCGTGCTGCGGCGGAGGTCGAAAAGGGTGAGCTGAGCGATGAGGAAAAGCGCAGGATCGCCGAGGAATATCTCAGAGAGCACCCGCAGAACAAACCGTCGGATGATAATTCTGATGCTGACGGCAGTGCGGAGGATGGCAGTACTGAAATCACTGATAATATGAAGGAAGCAGAGGAGCATTCCGCGAAGCCGGATGCGGATGATCCCGAAACACAGTCGTCAGACGGCAATGACTGAAAATCCGGTTCTGACTCTTTTATCCGACATCACGGTCGGTGTGCATCCGGCACCGGCGACATAAATGATGGACGATTATATACGGAAAATCGGATGATGAAAGCCGCGAACGAAATAGGCGCGGCGGACGTTTTCAGCGATACCTTTCCGGTCGGTGCGGTTGACTGCACCGGTCTTATACAAAGCGTATTATTAAGCATAATGGAGAGCGAAAAATGGAAACTATTGCAAAATTTTTGTATGATTTCTTCGGGCAGTTCTTCGGAGGACTGTGGATGATAATCTCCTCGTTTTTCAAGGGACTTGTCAAATGTTTTGACTTTCCCGAATACATAAGGATAATCGGCAGTTATACGTCGGAGCTGGGCGCATTGTCATGGGTGGTTGCGATACTTTCCATTCTTGTAATGATAGCTCTCTTTGCCGCGATAATTCTGCTCATCGTCCTGTTTGTAAAGAGGCTTACCAAAGCGCGCTCGACAGTGCATACGCAGGAGGATCTTATCCGAGAGGTATCAAGTCTCAATAAGGAAGTAATGAGGCTGAACCTTGAAAAGGACAAGATACTATCGATGAAGGTGTCGCAGATAGGACTTAATCCCAATGAGCTTTCCGAGCTTACGGGAGAGGAGCTTGAAACACTCAACAAGGACGCGGCGGAGGGCGGAAGATTCTTCAAACTGACGCGCGTCGACGAGGAATGGTCGGACTATATCCCGCCGCAGTATGATAACTACATCACGCTGCCCGAGCTTTGCACGGCATTCCGCAATTTCTGCTGCTCGAAACTTCATCTGTACTATAATCCCAAGATCATACGCCTGTTCTTCGCGTCGCTTGCATCGACAAGGATGCTGATACTTCAGGGTATTTCAGGTACAGGTAAAACATCTCTTGCATATGCGTTCGGAAAATTCGTACGCAATGACTCAGTCATCACGTCAGTACAGCCGTCATGGAGAGACAGAACGGAGCTGTTCGGATACTTCAATGAATTTACCAAGAAATATAACGAAACAGAGCTTCTCAGAAAAATGTATGAAGCTACTTACAACGATAATTTATACATAACCATCCTCGATGAGATGAACATCGCCCGCGTCGAGTATTACTTCGCCGAGCTTCTGTCGATCCTCGAAATGCCGTCAAGGGCAGAGTGGATAGTGGAGCTTGTGCCCAATGTCTGGCCGGACGATCCGAAGCACCTGACGAACGGTAAGATGGTGCTGCCGGAAAACATGTGGTACATCGGAACGGCAAACAACGATGACTCGACATTCGCCATCTCCGATAAGGTTTACGACCGTGCAATGCCTATCGACATCAACAGCAAGGGCGTCGCGTTCGAGGCACCCGATACGGATCCCGTTATGCTGAGCTCAAAGTATCTTGAGTCGCTGTTTTCAGAGGCGATAGACGCACATAAGGTGTCGGAGGAGAATCTGAAGAAGGTCGAGCTGCTTGACGACTATGTCATTGAGCACTTCCGCCTTGCATTCGGTAACCGTATCGTCAAGCAGCTGCGTGACTTCGTACCGGCATACGTCGGATGCGGCGGAACGGAAGCTGAGGGGCTTGATTACGTGCTTGCAAAGAAGGTATTCAGAAAATTCGAGAGCATGAACCTGTCGTTCATCAGAGATGAGATCGACGGACTCTGCGATTATCTTGACGAACTGTTCGGCGAGGGCGTAATGTACGAATGCCTCGACTACCTGCACAGGCTGCAGAAGCTCGTCTGATAACGGGTCTGTGCGGCAAAGGAATTCCGCATCCTGATAAAGCGGAGGACAAAGGATAGATAAGGGGTCAGCTATGAGGGGATTGGACAGCTTCTACAGGGCATATGAGAGCCTGAAGGCGAATCTGCAGGATAACCATGAATATGCGGAACTCCGCGACGCGCTCAAAAATGCCAACGAAGGAACAGACATACTGAAAAGTAAATATCTGCGTCGGAAAATCGACCTTGACTGGGTTGAGGAGATTGAATCCTCGCTTCTGCCTATTGACCGTGCTATCCGTGAGATGCGCCGATTCATCATCCAGGAGGAGGAGGTCGTACCGGTCGAGAGGGCGAAGAAGATAAACGTCGAGTCGATCCGCCACCTTGCTCAGCACACATACATGATAGCCGAGGTAAAGGATGACGGCTGTGTGACGCCGGAGCGCATACTCAACATATTCCGAGAGGAAAGCTATGAGATTTACGAAAACCGTTTCCTTTATACACTGCTCAATAATCTGATATTCTTCGTTGACACGAGATATAAGGCGCTTGCCGAGATGCCGGAGGAGGGCAATGCGGAGGTAACTGTCGGCAGAAACTTCGCAATACCCGGAGACGACGCGACGCTGAAATTCGACTATAAAGGAAAATATACTGAAAGAACGGACTTCGACCTTGAACAGGATGTGGCGGAGCTGACAGATTTCCAGCGCGTTATAAGAATAAGGAAGATTCTGCAGTCGTTCCAGACTACACCGCTCATGCGTGCGCTTGAGGGATGTCAGCCAGTAAGGCCGCCGATCGTCAGAACGAATCTGCTTACAAAGAACGTAAACTTCAAGCACTGTCTTGACCTGTGGACGTTCATCGAGTCATACCGTCAGGCAGGATATGAATTTATAAATGAAGAGACCGACGGCAGGATGACGGATAATCTTGAGGTCGCGATGTACGATGTGTTCACACTGGCACACTTTGTGACGAAGCTGAACACGAACAGCGACATGCGCGAGCATCTTGCAAAGAATTTCGAAGCCGAAAACCGCCGCCGCGCGGGTAACCGGCGGATTATTTGCCCCAGCGGGCGTT
>CAZMRH010000067.1:0-9810 GCA_964568705.1 uncultured Lachnospiraceae bacterium | reverse complement strand
CATGGGTATAAGCATAGTCACGCTTTAAGCTAAACAGGTTTTGCGTCCGAGCGCCACAAACCGAACACCATTTCCATAAATCAAAATTAAAAAATTCACGGCGGTGTATCACTGTACACCACCCGTATACGGAGAATATATGAGCAAAAATATTAAGGTGGGCTTCGTTTCACTCGGATGCCCGAAGAATCTTGTCGATACCGAGGTCATGCTTGCCGAGGTAGTCGCGGCGGGCTACGAGATAACGCCCGAGGAAACGGAAGCCGACGTTATCATCATCAACACCTGCGCGTTCATCGAAAGCGCGAAGCGCGAGGCGATTGACAACATCCTCGACGTGGCGTGGCTGAAGAAGAATCATAAGCTGCGCGCGATAATCGTCACCGGATGCCTGCCTGAGCGGTACGGTAAGGAGATTCTCGACGAAATGCCTGAGGTCGATGCGATCATCGGTGTCGGCAGTACCGACTGCATCGTCGAGGCGATTGAAGCCGCACTGAAGAAAAGCGGCTACGAAAGCCTGAAGGATAAAAACGAATCAAAGCTCGGCGGCGACCGCGTGGTCACAACCGGCGAGATGGCGTACCTCAAGATCGCCGAGGGCTGCAACAACCGCTGCTCCTACTGCGCGATCCCCGACATACGCGGCAAAATGCGTTCGCGCACGGTTGAGGATATCGTGAGTGAGGCGCGCGACCTCGATAAAATGGGCGTTCGCGAGCTTGTACTGGTCGCGCAGGATACGTCAGCGTACGGGCTTGACCTGTACGGCGAATACCGTCTGCCGGCGCTCATCCGCGAGATATGCGCTGCGACTTCGATCCCGTGGATACGCCTGCTCTACTGCTATCCCGATAAAATTACGGACGAGCTGCTTACGGAGCTTCGCGATAACCCCAGACTTGTCAAATACATCGACATTCCCGTTCAGCACATCTCCGACCGTGTACTCGCGCGCATGAACCGTCACGGTGACAGCGCGGTCGTGCGCGGCGCGATAAAGAGACTACGCGAGTGGATACCGGGCATCACGCTCCGCACTACGGCGATAGTCGGCTTCCCGGGCGAGACGGAGGAGGAATTCACCGAGCTGTGCGAATTTATAAATGAAGCGCGCTTTGAGCGGTTCGGCGCGTTCACCTATTCAGCCGAGGAGGGCACGGTCGCGGCGACGATGGACGATCAGATCGACGAGGACGAAAAACAACGCCGCTACGACATACTCATGCGCCACCAGCTTAAGATAAGCGAGGAGCAGAACGAGGCGAAGCTCGGCGCGACGGTCACTGTGTTGTGCGAGGGTTTCGATTCCGTCGCCGAGACGTACTACGGCAGAAGTGAGGCCGACGCGCCGGAAATCGACGGCAAAGTATACTTCTCGGCACCCGAGGGCAAGTACAGCGCAGGCGACTTTGTTTGCGTGAAGATATGCGAAGCGATGGACTACGACCTTGTCGGACAAGCGGTCATGATACCGGAGGCGTGATGGAAGAAATCGTACTTTATTCAGGCTCCTCGGGCAATGCGACGCTTATCAAATGCGGCGGTGCGAACATCCTCATCGACGCGGGAAAAAGCTGTCTGGCGCTCAAGAAAGCGATCGAGGCGGAGGGTCTGACGCTCGACTCGATAGACGCGGTATTCGTCACACATGAGCACACCGATCACATATCGGCACTCGAGGTGCTGTGCAAGAAATACAAAACTCCCGTACACATCACCGAGCAGTCGGCGACGTCGCTGTACGGTTATGCGGCAGAATGCGCGGTGGTGCATACCGTCGGATACACTGAATCGCTCGGCGGCGTGACTGTTGAGTCGTTCCCGCTGCCCCATGACAGCCGTGCGCACGTCGGCTACAGAGTGACCTGCGGCGGCGAGTCGTTCGGGCTTGCGACCGACATGGGCTGCATCACGCGCGAAGCGTACGACATGCTTGCCGGATGCGAGAACGTGGTAATCGAGGCAAATCACGACATCGACATGCTTCGATGCGGTCCGTATCCGTATCCTCTCAAGAAGCGCATTTTGTCGAACCGCGGTCATCTGTCGAACAAGGAATGCGGAAGGCTTGCGTACTATCTCGCGGGATGCGGTACGCTCCGGATGCTGCTCGCTCACATCAGCGCGGAGAACAACACGCCGTCTGCGGCTTATACCGAGGTACGTCGTGCGCTTGACGAGGGCGGATATAACGATACGGCGATAATGACGGCCGGACGGTCGTCGCGAACGGGATTTGAAACGTGCCGCACGTCGGCGGGACTAGTATCATGCAGAGGATAACGGTAATCGCCACAGGTACGCTGTCGGAAGCGCACTGGAGAGACGCCGCCGCCGAATACATAAAGCGGCTGTCGGGCGTATGCGGCTTTACCCAGGTACAATTAAAGGAAGAAAAGCTGCCGCAGAATCCCTCGGCGGCTGAGATCGCACATGCACTTGACGCGGAGGCGGAAGCGATACTCCGCACCGTACCTAAGAAGGCGACGGTCATTGCACTGTGCATTGAGGGCAAGGAGCTGTCGTCGCCGGCACTCGCGGGGCTGTTCAGTGATGTATCACAGAGCGCAAAGCCTGAATTATGCTTCATCATCGGCTCATCCTACGGCCTTTCAGACAAGGTGAAGTGTATCGCGGACGTGAAGCTGTCAATGTCGCAGATGACATTCCCGCATCAGCTCGCTCGTGTGATGCTGTATGAGGCGATATACCGCGCTCTCGACATATCCCGCGGCGGACGGTATCACAAGTGAGGATGGGGGTGCGGGGTTTTATTCTATCGGGCGGAAGCCCGATAAAATAAAATCGCGTGACTCCGTCACGCGGGGGGACGATGCGAGGGATCTATCCCTCGCGCTCCCGATAGGGGCTGACAGAACAAAAAAGGTGTAAGGCATCAGGCTTAAGCCATACGAATGTGATGCTTACATAGAGTGCGATAGCACACTGACGAGAGCGTAAAGCAAACCGATGCAGTCTATAATATCGAAGTCAAAACCCGTTATGGGTATAAATAAAGTAACGCATTAAGCAAAACAGGTTGGTGTCCGAGCGAAACCGGCAAACCATAATCCAAAGGTGATAAACATGAAATTATACGATAAGGTATACGCTGTCGCAGACAAAATAGCACAGCGGCTGACAATATGGCTCGAGTGGCTTGAGGCATCACGCTATGCGCGCGTGATCCTCAGGCGTGCTTTACTGTACCTTGCCGCTTTTCTGCCCGTCGCCGCCTTCACCTTATACTACGCCGGAGTCTACGACATCGCCTTCATCAAGCGTCCCGCTGCATGGGCAGATAACCTTCAGACGATCTCTTCATACTTCGATTACACAAGCCCGACTGGCGCTGCCGCCGGGTCCGGCGAAGGGACTTCACCGGACGATTCCGCCGCGGGTGCAGCCGGCAGCACAGATAAAACTGACGGGGCGGCGGAAGACCCCGCCGACACAGCCGGCGGGGACGGCGGCAGCGGCAAGGATACAAAACCGAACGTGAATTACAACACGGTATTCGCGACGGAAGCCGAGCTTAAGTCATACGGCTACAGCGTCACCGATACCACGTATTCCGGCGAGACGCACGCGCTGGGTACGGTCAGCCTCGGCTTCGGTTATCCGACTGAATTTTCGTACGGCACAAAGGTGATACCTGCGGTCAGCTATGTCAAACATGATGACGGCAGTGAGATGACCGCCAAGCCTATATCATCGACCATCGACAGACCTGCGCTCGACGTGTACATGGGTCTGCTCATATACGACGACCGCGGCACGCAGTACCTTGTCAATACGGACGGCGCGGTACTGTGCAGCTTCGACGACGGAGAATACAAACCCGCGTACACGCGCGATATATACGGCAATCCGCTGTTCTATCAGCTGTATAAATACAATGTCACCGCCGCCTCGAATTTTGCATGGGAAGCGGGCGGCACGGCAAATATACTATCGACTAAGGTCGTGTCGCTGACGGGGAAGCAGTATTTCAGGCTGTCCGACGACGGTACATCAATAGTAAAATCGGACTACATCGACTCGGTACAAAACCGCGGGCTGTACTTTGATTATCCCGCGTACTACGGACTTGCGGATAACGGAAGTGTCAGGAATGCGGAGGTCACCGAGTGCATCGTCACCGATGCGTCGGATATGAGCGTGAGCGAGCGCGACGACGTGAAGTGGACATACACCTACGGCGGCAAGACGGGCGAGACCGCGTATTCGTATGCCGCCAACTTCAGCGGCGGGTACGCATGCGTCATCGATACCACACTTCAGGAGCTTCGCTTCATGAACACCGCCGGTGCATACAATTTCGACACGAAAAAGAAGTACGTCGGCGGCTACGAGCGCTACGTCAGCGACCGCACGGTGCTGCCCGCGTCTTTCGGGATAGAATCGCTCGGCAGCCTGTACTACAGCTACGGCTACGTTAGAGTCCGCAAACAGACGTACGATTACAATGCATACGACAAGAACAGAACAATCAGCATCATCAGCGACCGCGACGCGCTCATCGACACGCGCGGCAACGAATTCGCCATCCCGCCGGGATACACGCTCGTCGCATACTCCGACGGCATACTCACGCTTGAGAAAAACGGACTGTACGGCTACATGAACCGCAGCGGCGCGTGGATCGCTCAGCCGAAGTACAAGGCGGCTCTCCCGTTCAGCGAGGGGCTGGGGGTTTTGACGGCAGCGGGCGGCAGGATGGGTATCGTAGACATGAACGGCGACACAGTCGTCCCGTTCCGCTACAACTACATCTCGAACGTATCAAGCGGCGTGATAACCGCATATACGGATAGCACAGGCTGGACTGTCTTTCACAAGATGACGAAATAGGTGGCGTGCGAAGCGTGACGGGAGATTGTCCTTCCGACTATGATTTGTGGAAAATGTTCGGACACCAACCCGCTTAGCTTATGGTGATACTTTGTGTATACCCATGACGTACAGGGGTTTACAGTTCTCGAAAGCTGATGTGCTCAGCCAAAAGCACGCTACCCGCATAATTTAGCTGAGCAAACAAACAAGCAATTTCAACGGCACGGGATGCATAAGGGAGGGTACTCCCTCCCTTATGTGCGCCCCTTTGCAACTTTCGTCACATCACGAAAGGGGTGAAAGAAAAATATGTAATGGGAGTACATAAAACTACGCTACAAACAAAACGAATTGGTGTCCGAACGATTTAAACAAACATCCGTCGTGCGGGCACATTATATATAAATCAAAAGATTCAGGTATAAAAATGACTCAGAACAACTTTGATGTAATAGTAATCGGCGCGGGACACGCGGGAACGGAGGCGGCACTTGCGACATCCCGCCTCGGACTTGAAACCGCACTGTTCACGATAAGCCTTGACTCGGTGGCGAACATGCCGTGCAATCCGTCAATCGGCGGCACCGGCAAAGGTCATCTCGTGTTCGAGCTTGACCGTCTCGGCGGCGAGATGGGCTTTGCGGCGGACACCGCGACCATCCAGTCGAGGACGCTCAACACCGGAAAGGGCGCGGCGGTCCGCTCGAAAAGAGTGCAGGCGGACAGGCGGCGCTACACGCTCGGCATGAAGCAGACTATCGAAAATACACCGCACCTTCATCTGATACAGGCGGAGGTCGGCTCGATTATAACAGAGACGGCGGACGGACATCGCCGCGTATGCGGTGTGAGCGCACTGCCGGGCGGTGAATTTTCCGCGCGCGCGGTCATTATTTCAAGCGGAACATATCTCGGCGGCAGAACGCACGTGGGAAAAGTGCAGAAAAGTAGCGGACCTGACGGACTGCTTCCGGCGGGGGAACTGACGAAGTCGCTTGTCGCGGCGGGCATCCCGATGATGCGCTTCAAGACAGGCACGCCGCCGCGCATACACCGTGATACCATCGACTTCGACGCGCTTGAAGTACAGGTTGGTGAGGACTACATCACGCCGTACTCGGTGAGAAGTGACGCTTCTCGCCTCAATTCGATCACGCAGGTACCGTGCCATGTGGTATACACGAACGCCGAAACGCACAGAATAATCCGTGATAATCTCGACAAATCGCCGCTGTTTTCGGGGCAGATACACGGCACAGGGCCGCGTTACTGCCCGAGCATTGAGGACAAGGTGGTGCGATTCGCCGACAAGGAGCGGCATCAGCTTTTCGTCGAGCCGATGGGGCTTGATACGAAGGAAATATATCTGCAGGGCTTCTCGTCGTCGCTTCCGGCTGAGGTGCAGTACAAGATGCTGCGCAGTCTGCACGGGTTCGAGAACGCGGAGATAATGCGTTACGCGTACGCCATCGAATACGACTGCTGCGATCCGACAGCGCTTTATCCGACGCTGGAGTTCAAGGATATCGGCGGGCTGTACGGTGCGGGACAGTTCAACGGCTCATCCGGCTACGAGGAGGCGGCAGTGCAGGGACTTATGGCGGGTATCAACGCCGCGGCGAAGATCATGGGGAGAGAAGCGGTGATACTGCCGCGGTATTCGTCGTACATCGGCACGCTCATCGATGACCTTGTGACGAAGGGGACGAACGAGCCGTACCGCATAATGACATCGCGCAGCGAATACCGCCTGATGCTGCGTCAGGACAACGCGGAGAGACGGCTTCTCGAATACGCGCTCGCAGGCGGACTTGTCACGGGTGAGCGTTACCGTGAGGCGGTGGAACGTGCGTCGGTAATCGACAATGAAGTCATGCGCGTGAAAAAGACGAATCTCGCGCCGACGAAGCGGCTGAATGAGATACTTGAGTCGGCGGACACAACTCCCGTCACGACGGGGATAAAGCTCGCCGAGGTTATACGCCGTCCGCGCATCACCTACGATATGCTTGCACCCGTTGACACTGACAGACCGGACCTCACTCCCGACGAGGTACTCTCGGTCGAGACTGAGATAAAATATGAAGGATACGTCAGGCATCAGCTTGATGAGGCGAAAAAGCAGAAGAAGCTCGAGGATCGTATGCTTCCCGCCGACATCGACTACACTGCGGTGCGCGGACTGCGTATCGAGGCGGCACAGAAGCTCGCGAGAATACGCCCTGCAACGCTCGGTCAGGCATCCCGCATCTCCGGCGTTAACCCCGCCGATATCTCAGTGCTGGTAATCTACATGAAATCCCGCGGGTGACGGGGATTACGGATGGTTTTTTCTTATGACGGGCGAACACCCGTCATAAGAAAACGCGAGACGCAGTCTCGCGGGAGTGCGATGCGAGGGACCTGTCCCTCGCGCTCCCGGCAAGGGTTGACAGAATAAAAAAGCTGTAAAGCGTCAGGCTTATATCGAACATTCACCGACAGACGAATGTGACACTTACGTAGAGTGCGATAGCACGCAGACGTGCGCGTACCGCTCACCGAAGCTGACTCCAGAATCGAAGTCAAAACACGCGGAGAGCGTGCTTTTGACTGAGCGGACAAACCTTCGCTTACAGCTAACCCCAGAAGGGGGCTTCGGGGGAATCCTTTCCCCCTGAACGGCTTTTGGTTACTTTTCTCCGCAGAAAAGTAACAAGAAAAAACTCGTCATGGGTATAAACAGAGTAAAGCTATAAGCAAAACAGGTTGGTGTCCGAACGACACCGGCAGACATCCGTCACAGCGATACGACGCAGGCATCAACCCATACGATCAACTTGACCGTCAAACACCGAGGAGGAAAACATGGATAAATTCAGACTTGTGTCCCCGTATAAGCCGACGGGCGATCAGCCGGACGCGATCGCAAAGCTCGCCGCGGGGGTAGACGCAGGTATGCCGTGGCAGACGCTGCTCGGCGTGACAGGCTCGGGCAAAACCTTCACCATGGCGAACATAATCGCAAAAACAAACCGTCCGACGCTGGTGCTGGCGCATAACAAGACGCTCGCCGCACAGCTCTGTACCGAGTTCCGCGAATTCTTCCCCGACAACGCGGTAGAGTATTTCGTATCCTATTACGACTATTATCAGCCCGAGGCTTACGTCCCGGGCAAGGACATGTACATCGAAAAGGATTCGTCCATCAACGACGATATCGACAAGCTGCGTCACTCGGCGACATCCGCTTTGTTTGAGCGGCGCGATGTCATAATCGTTGCAAGCGTGTCGTGTATCTATTCGCTCGGACCTCCGGAGGAGTATTCGCGGCAGGTCACATCGCTCAGGCCGGGCATGAAGATGAGCCGCGACGAGCTTGCCGCCAAGCTCATCTCCGTCAGCTACGACCGCAACGATATCGGTTTTCAGCGCGGCAAGTTCCGCATGAAGGGCGACACACTTGAGGTTTTTCCCGCAGGTGAGGGTGAAAAGGCGATACGCGTCGAGTTCTTCGACGATGAAATCGACCGTGTATCCGAAGTCAATCCGCTGACCGGGCACGTACTGCGCGTCCTCACTCACGCCGCTGTTTATCCTGCGAATCACTACGTCACCGCGCCAGAAAAGCGTGAAGCGGCACTTGAGGAGATTGAGCGCGAGATGAATGATCGCGTCGACTGGTTCAAGCGTCAGAACAAGCTGCTTGAGGCTCAGCGTATCGAGGAGCGCACGCGTTACGATGTCGAGATGCTGCGCGAGGTCGGATTCTGCTCGGGCGTTGAGAATTATTCCCGCATCTTCGCGGGACGGCCGACAGGGTCGATTCCGTACACGCTGCTCGATTACTTCCCGAAGGATTTCCTTATGTTCATCGACGAGTCGCACGTCACACTTCCGCAGGTACGCGGCATGTTCGGCGGCGACTACTCACGCAAGAAAAATCTCGTCGATTACGGCTTCAGACTGCCGTCGGCGTATGACAACCGCCCGCTTAATTACGGAGAGTTCGAAGGAAAGATAAATCAGGTCATCACCGTGTCGGCAACACCCGGCGACTATGAGCTGTCGAAATCGTCGCAGGTCGTCGAGCAGATCATCAGACCGACCGGACTGCTTGATCCGGAGATTGACGTTCGTCCTGTCGAGACACAGGTGGACGATGTCCTCGGCGAGATCAGGAAGCGCACAGAGCGCGGTGAGCGTATACTTGTCACGACGCTCACAAAGAAGATGGCGGAGGATTTGTCCGAATACCTCGACGAGCAGGGCGTGCGCGTGAAGTACATCCATCACAACGTCGAGACGATGGAGCGAATGGAACTTCTGCGCGATCTTCGCGCGGGAGTATTTGACGTACTCGTCGGAATAAATCTGCTGCGCGAGGGAATAGATCTGCCCGAGGTGACGCTGGTCGCCATCCTTGACGCGGATAAGGAGGGTTTCCTCCGCAGCGGCAGCTCGCTTGTGCAGATAATCGGACGCGCGGCGCGAAATGTCGACGGCAAGGTGATAATGTACGCCGAACACGAGACGAACTCCATGCACTACGCGATAACCGAGACGATGCGCCGCCGCAGTATTCAGCAGAAGTATAACGAGGAGCACGGCATCACGCCTCAGACGATAAAGAAGGAGGTGCGCGAGCTTATCGGCATCGGCGCACCGTCCGATTCGTCGGGTAAGGGCGGAAAACGCGGCAAGAGTGAGAAGAAGGTGCTGTCCGATTCCGAACGCCTGACCGAGCTTGAGACACTCCGCGCCGAGATGAAAAAAGCAGCGCGTGAGCTTCGCTTCGAGGAGGCGGCATACCTGCGTGACCGCATCCGCACACTCGAAGTGATGAAGTAGGATGCGGGGGATACGCGGCCTTTTTGAAAAAAGGCCTGGCGAAAAACTTTCAAAAGGGGTTATTCAAGGCAAAGTTTTGCCAAAAACGTCAGGATTATGACACTCATTCACCGACAGACGAATGTGAAGCTTACTCCGAAT
>CAZMRH010000066.1:6347-10044 GCA_964568705.1 uncultured Lachnospiraceae bacterium | reverse complement strand
GATGCGTGATCCCTCGATGGCGGCAGGTACGCTTGTCGGTGCACAGGCAGATGCGATGAAAGCGGCGGCTGCAAACGAAGGCGGCGCGATGGCGGGCTTCATGGGTATGGGACTTGCGATGCAGTCGGGCGGAATGAATGCACAGGGACTATATCAGATGGGCGCGGCATCAGCAGGAAAGCCTGCACAGACACCCGCGAGCGGCACATGGAAATGCTCATGCGGCGCTGTCGCAAGCGGCAGATTCTGCACGGAATGCGGAGTGGCAAAGCTTGCCGACAACGGCTGGGCATGCACCTGCGGAATGGTAAACGAGGGAAAATTCTGTCAGAACTGCGGCGCGAAGAAGCCCGAAGGCGCACCTCTCTATCGCTGTGATAAGTGCGGATGGGAGCCTGAGGATCCGGTACATCCGCCGAAATTTTGTCCCGAATGCGGAGACATATTCGACGACAAAGACCGCAAATAAGGGGTACGGGGAACGAGGTGCGCGGCTTTCTTGAAAGAAAGCATGGTAAAGAACTTTCCGTAAGGGCAATTTCAGACAAGGTACCGCGTGAATCGTCAGAACTATTTCGGACGTTATGGTTGTAAACATACAGACAATGCAAACTGTAGGGCAAGGGCTCTGTTCTTGCCATCGATTTAACCTAACATAAATAAAGCAAAAAACCGGCGTAATCCGCATTTCTGCGGATTACGCCGGTTTAATATTTCAGTTAAAATACAATCTTTCCGAAATCAAGCTCCGCTGTGGAATGAAGCTGCATATCAGGTTCAACAGATGTCACCGTGACGTTGATGCCGACGGCATACATTCCCGCCGCCTTGATAGCCTCAATGCCCGCCTGCGCATCCTCAATACCGATACAGTACTGCGGCGCGACACCGAGCGACTCTGCGCATACGGCGAATATTTCCGGATCGGGCTTCGATTTTGTGATCTTTCTCGCATCGGCGATGTAGTCGAATTTATCCATCACCTGTAGCGACGTGAGCACCGCGGGTGCGTTCTTGCTGACTGACGCGACCGCGAGTTTCAGACCGTAAGCCTTCGCCGCGTTGATGAATTCTGCGATTCCGGGGAGCAGATCGTCAGGTGTGACCTGTTTAATAAGGTCGACATAGTTATCGTTTTTCTGCTTGCAGAATGCTTCCTTTTCAGCCTGAGTATAGCGATCCGACGCTCCGTTTATCTCAAGGATTATCTCGAACGAATCCATGCGGCTCACGCCCTTAAGGCGCTCGTTGTCATTTATGTCAAAGTGAAATCCGAGCGAGTCGGCGAGACGCTTCCACGCCATGAAGTGGTACTTCGCAGTGTCTGTGATAACGCCGTCGAGATCAAAAATTATTGCTTTGGTATTCATCGTCAGTCCGCCTTGGTCTCTTTATATTTTATCGTAATCCCGTCGCCGATATCGTGAAGTACGCCGCCGCAGAGAAACGCGACTTTGTCGGTACCGGTGAGATTCTTCACGGTGAGGGAATCATGTGTCGCAAGTATTTCAAGCTTTTGTGAATGCCAGTTGATGAAGCAGTGGACGGAGTTCCATGTATCGGGCAGATTCGGCTGGATGCGGAGGTTTTTGCCGTAGCGGCGCACACCCGCAAAGCCCAGCACGGTGCACTGCCAGATGCCGCCGAGTGACGCGGAATGGATACCTTCGGCTGATGAATAGAATGTATGCATAAGGTCGATCAGCGTCGCGCGCTCGTATAGCTTGTATGCGGTAGCCTTTTCGCCGATGTCGGCGGCAAGCGCCGAGTATGTCGAAAGGCTGAGCGACGAATCGTGGAATGCACGCTTCTCGTAATAGTAAAAGTTGCGTTTCTTGCTCTCGACCGAGAATAAGTCTTCAAGCAGATAGTACAGTACGACAACGTCCGCCTGCTTTGAGATCTGCGACTTTGTGTAACCGATTTCACCTGCCTTGCGGCGTGCTTCTTCGATCATTTCGGAGAGTGAGCAGTCAGGCTCGGCGATGTCGGGGAGAGTGAGGTATGTGTCATCCTGCGGGAGCAGTCCGTCTGAATTCTCATGCGGCAGGTATATCTTCGCGCATGCATCCTTCCACTTCGGATAGCTGTCCGTGATGCCGAGCTTTTCATCAAGTGCCGCAAACAGTTCCGGCTTATCGCGCTTAAGTATATCGGCGTAATCCACGGCAAGTGCCATGTTATGCTCTGCCATGTAGTTTGTGAACGCATTGTTGTCGACGTGCTCCTTGTACTCGTCGGGCCCTATCACGTCGAGTATCTCGTACCGGTCAAGCTTCTTATTCAGGTCCAGACGCGACAACCAGAACTTCGCCGTATCGAAGATCAGCTCGTATCCGGACTTCTCCATGAAGTCGGTATCGCCCGTGACCATGTAGTAGTAGTACACGCCGAACGCGACATCCGAGGTAATGTGATGCTCGAGCAGCCCGGTCATCGCCCATGACGGGGTAGTCTCACCGTCGGTGATCCACGCCGCCTCCCACGGGAACATCGCACCGTCGTATCCGCGCTCCTTAGCGTTTTTCCGGGCGGCATCAAGTGAATTGTAGCGGTATTCGAGAAGTGATCGAGCCTCGGTCGGTGCTTCGAAGATGAAGTACGGCAGCATGAACACCTCTGTATCCCAGAAGGTGTGTCCCCTGTATCCGGGGCCTGACAGTCCCTTTGCGCCGATATTCATGCGGTTGTCGTGAACGGGAGCCATAACGGTCAGATGGTATATCGCAAAGCGAATCGCAAGCTGGTCAGAAGGGGATGATGAGTCAATCACTATGTCGCGGCTGTTCCAGATACGGCTCTGCCACTCGTCGGCCGATTCCGTGTAAATATCGGTGAATGAGCGGTTCATGACGGTTTTCATGTGAGACTTGGCGTCACAGGCGAGCTGATGTGGTGTGCAGTCGTTTCGCTCCTTGTCGCGGCTTGTAAATACGGATTAAGTCTTACACAGGTTAAACTCGCTGCCGTATTTCAGTTCAAACTTAATTTTTTGGAATATCTGTTTGTTCCCGTCAGAAATCACCTCGGGGACCACGGTAAGCGGTGTGCCGTTCATAAAATAGCTGTGATGCGTGCTTGTGATGAAGTAGATCCCGCTCTCGACAGTCTGCGTGATAAGGCTGAGACCGCAGCGGTCGGACTTCTTGGAGATTTCCTTCATGTGGTGATTTGCGTTGATGGTGTCGCCGTCGATACCCGAGAGGATTTCGATAATCTCGCATGAGCCGGGAGTTTTCGGCGTGATCGTGACGGACGCGGAGATAAGGTGTAAGTCCTTCAGCGACACTACGCGCAGAAACGTCAGCCCGTATTTGTTGCCTCCCTCCGACACCCAGTCGAATGAACGGCTGAGAAGTCCGGTCTTAAGATTGAGCGTGCGCTCGTATGTGCCGGGAACAGCGGCAAACGGAGACGGGATACAGCCGGAAATTTTGATGCTGATTTCGGTAATGTCCGGGGAATTGGGAAGCGAGGTCGCGTCGTCGTCGGGCTTGTCAAACGTACCCGCGACAAAAAGATCACGATAATAGATTATCGGCTCTTCAATGGCAGCTCTCAGCCCCATGTAGCCGTTGCCCTGCGAAAGAACCGACTCACATTCCTTAACACTGTCGTCGGAAAATTCACCTTCGGCGACTATCCAGTTTTTATATTCGCCTTTACCCTGATTAAAAATCATAATACCCTCCGATAT
>CAZMRH010000066.1:0-6337 GCA_964568705.1 uncultured Lachnospiraceae bacterium | reverse complement strand
CGAAATATGCATACAGTATAACACAACTTAAGGGTTATTTCCAGTGTTTGTGAGACTTTTTCTGCTTATTTGGCGGACATTTTTATATTTGTTCAGTTTTCGTAAGCTGTTGACAAAATACCGTGCTTTGTGGTACAATTCATATTATGAAGAAATTATTTCCGACATAACGGAGGATACGATGAAAGACTATTCAAAAACCTATTGTAATCCCATACCGATACCCGATTATCCGATAGGGCGCACCTGCTATTACAGTGAGGTACGTGAGGATTTCAGAGAGCTTGCCGATCCGAGCGTGATTTATGAGGACGGCAAGTGGTATCTGTATCCGTCGTGCGGAATGGCGTGGTGGAGCGAGGACTTTATCCACTGGAATCATGTGAGGGTAGAGCCGTATGACTTCGGTTACGCGCCGACGGTCGTAAAGCATAAGGACAAATTTTATATGACCGCGTGCTTTGCCGAACTTATGGTCAGCGACACTCCGCTCGGACCTTTCAGGGGCCTCGGTAAGTTTACACTGCCGGACGGTTCATACTGCGACGGTATCGCCGATCCGATGATATTCTCCGACACCGATGAGAGACTGTATATGTACTGGGGCTGCGGCGTTGAAATACGCGGAGCCCAGCTTGACAGCGATAATCCGACGCAGCTTATCACCGAGCCGAAGATACTGATAAAATATAACCCCGATCATCTGTGGGAGCGCATCGGTGACTGGAACGAGGACGGCAACTACAGCTGGACTGAAGGCTCATGGATGTATAAGAGAGGTGATACGTATTACCTCACATACTCCGGACCCGGAACGGAGTGGCGCACCTATGCTATGGGCGCTTATAAGAGCAAAAATCCGCTTGACGGGTTTAAATATATGGAGTCAAGCCCGTTTATGCATCAGAAGTACGGGCTTGTGAAGGGGCCGGGACACGGCTGTATCGTCGACGGACCGAACGGTACGACATGGGCATTCTTCACCTGCCTTGTCGGATTTGCGTCGGGGTTTGAGCGCCGCATCGGTATGGATCCGGTCGGCTTTGACGAGAACGGCGATTTTTATATAAAAGAAGCGACCGAGACACCGCAGTGGGCGCCGGGAGTGATCGAAAATCCTCATCTCGGCAACGATACGGGACTTATTCCCCTTACGTCGCACAGACGCGTCACCGCGACAAGCCACGCTCCGGGACGTGATCCGATATACGGGATAGACGACAGCATGCTGACGTGGTGGCAGCCGGCGGACGACGATATCGCGCCGTCGCTTACGGTGAAGTACGCGGATGAGGGGGGCCTTAACATCAACGCCGTGCGTATCGTATGGCGTGATGTGGGGCTTGACATAAAAAAGAAGATCATGCCAGGTGCGTTCCGTTATACCATCGACGCGCTCACAATGGACGGCGAGTGGGTCAAAGTCGACGATCATTCGGATAACACGACAGACCTTTTGATTGATTACTTTACGCTACCCGAAATGCGTACCGAGGCAATCAGACTGAACATCACGGGAACACCCGACGGAATCAAGGCAGGCGTGATAAACTTCGCCGTGTTCGGCACATGGACGCCGAAGGAATAAATAATACACTTGCTATAGTGTAAGGAGATTGTTATGTATCTACTAATTACAAACGAATATCCAAACGAGGAAAGACGCTATAACAATCAGTTCATCCATACGAGGGTGATATGGTATCTGAAAAAGAATTTGCCTGTTGAAATATTTGTTTGCGGTGAAAACAAAAAATGCTTTACGGAAGAATACGAGAAAGTCACAATACATCACGGCAACAAGGATGAGCTTGTTCGGTTAATCAACAGCGAGTCTCCCGAAAAGATTATGATACACTTTATAATGCCCGATATAGTTGCCGGAATTTCCGAATCGGGTTATAAGGGTAAGATACTCGTATGGTTTCACGGATACGAGGCTTTGGCTTGGTACAGACGCTTGTTCAATCTGTTCTCAAAAGAGGTACTGCTAAAGCCAAAAGCATTGCTTGATTTTTTTCTGCTTGCAAAGAAGTTTACCGCGAACAACCGTATCACCGGCAAATTTTTGAGAGATAATGCGGACAGAATAGTACCGATTACGGTATCGGAGTGGATGCGCGACATGGCGGAGCAAGACTTGAAAATTCACTTTAAGAACTGGAACATCATCCCTAATTACATAGATACCGAACAGTTTACCTATAAGTGCAAGGGTGCAGAGCAAAGGTACAGATTTATCAGTGTACGCAGTTTTCAAAACAGAAAATACGCAAACGAAAGAACTGTCAGAATCATCAAAAAGCTTTCGAAGTATCCGGAGTTTTCAAAGCTGCACTTTACTATTTACGGCGATGGTGTGTATTTTAAACCACTGACAAAAAAAATCAAGATGTATGATAACGTTGAGGTACATCGCGGATTTCTTACGCCTGACAGAATTGCTGCATTGTATTCCGAAAACGGTTTTAATTTTTGTCCGACGAGACAGGACGCACAGGGTGTTACGATGTGTGAGGGGATGATCAGCGGTTGTATACCTATTACAAATATGAATACGGCAATACCCGAATACGCGGACGCGAAATGCTCAGTTATACATAATAGCATAAAACAGTCTGCGGAAGAAATAATCCGGTTGATCCATTCGGAAGATAAATACAAAGAAAAGTCGACAGTGGCGCATAAAAGAATTGCGGAGCAGTGTTCTTACAAAAACACAATCAAAAAAGAAATTATTCTCCTGACAAAATAAAGAAAAGCGGACGACCACATCGGTTGCCCGCCGTTTTTTTGTTTATCAGTCGTTCGCCTTGACCGCTTCGACCATGTCGATCTTCTTCATTTTGCCGAGCATGACTATATCGATAGTCACCGCGAACAGTATCGTCAGAAGCGCCGAGAAAATATAGCTTGACGCGTAGATCGTCCGCCCGAACATCACGTTGTCCATCTCGACGGTTGACATCACGAAGCCGTGCAGCCATATGCCGAGGAAGAAGCCCGCGACAATGCCGATGAGCGTCAGGATAATCGTTTCACGGTAGATGTACATCGACACCTCGCCCTCGTGGAAGCCGAGCACCTTGAGCGTGCCGAGCTCCTTGCGTCTCTCGCAGATGTTGATGTTTGTGAGATTGTAAATCACGATGCCGGCGAGCAGCCCGGCAGATAATATGAGGACTATGACGATGAAGTCAATCTTTATTACCATGTTGTCGAATGTTTCACGCAGTGCTGATGCAAACTGAAGATAGGCGACGTTGTCCGAAGTGAAGATGCGCTCTGACAATGCATCACGCGCAGCGGAGTACGCACATCCAGTCACCGCAAGCAGCGCATTGTAATCAGGCGTTGTCCCGTATGCGCTGACGTACGCATTTTCACTGATGAAGATGTAGTTTTCAACGTAAATGTCAAACACGTCCGTCACGGTGATCGCGGCGGGTTTACCTTCGGTATCACGCACCGTCAGCGTATCGCCTGCCGACAAACCGAGCTTGTCGGCGGCTTTCTTTGACAGAACTGCGCTGCTGTCTCTGAATATTATCGTTTTATCCGTATCGGTTGAGACAAGATTATACAGTGACGTAAGTTTGTCTGTATCCCTTACGACCGTGACGAACAGTGCGATACTGCTGTCGTCATATTCCGCCGCGCCGCGCTCCGTTGAGACATATCCGTACTCCGAGACCATGCCGGTGTCGTTAAGTATCGACTGAAGCGTGTCATCCTCCAGTGAGCGCTTATAATCCGTGAGATAAATCGAAAGATCGTATTTATATACCGAGCCGAACTGCAGATCGATTATGTCGTCGATGGAGTTCCGTACACCGAATCCTGTGACCAGCAGCGCCGTACATCCGGCGATACCGATGACGGTCATAAAGAGTCGCTTCTTGTAGCGGCAGAGATTGCGGACAGTCACCTTCTGGGTAAATTTCAGATGCTTCCATATGAAGCCGAAGCGCTCGAGGAAAACACGTTTTCCGGCTTTGGGAATCTTGGGAAGCATGAGTGCCGCCGGCTTCTCAGACAGCACTCCGACACATGCGGCAAGCGTCGCGGCGGTAGTGCACGCGACGGCGATCGGAATGATGACGAGTGCATAATTCCAGCGGAACGGGAACGATATCACCGGAAGCGAGTACATCATGGAGTATGCGTTGATTATTACTGCGGGGAACAGCCTGAAGCCGACGATGACTCCCGCAGCCGCACCGAGCAGACTTGCGGACAGACTGTATCCGAGATAGTAGGCCATGATAGTGCGCTTCCTGTAACCGAGTGCGCGCATTGTACCGATCTGTGAGCGTTCCTCCTCGACCATGCGCGTCATTGTCGTAAGTGCGACAAGCGCGGCGACAACGAAGAAGAACACGGGGAATACCTTTGACAATGCTTCTACTTTGCCGGAGTTCATGTCATAGCTGTTGTATCCGACGTTGCTTGTCAGGGTGAGCACATACCACTCCGGCGTATCCATCTCGCGTATCTGACGCTCGGCATCGTCGAGTTTGTTTTTTGCTTCATCAAGCTGAGCGTCTGCTTCGGCGGACGCATTGTCATATTCGGCTTCGGATGCGGCGAGAGTTTTGACACCGTCATTGTAATCGGCGGTTTTCGTATCAAGCCCGGCTTCGGCAGCATCAAGCTTGGCTTGTGCCGCCGCGAACTCAGCATTCGATTTTTTCAGCATTTCGTTGTATGCGGCAAGACCTTCGACATACTGCGTCTTGTAATTATCAAGCTCGGTTTTTGAAGTAAGATAATTATCGTATGAATCCTGAAATCTGTCTGCCGCCTCTGACATTTCGTCACTCAGAGCAATTCCCGTGCTTACAAAATCGCGTGCCGCGTCGACTATCGCCATATCGCTGTCGGTGATTACACCGAGCTTTTGAAGCTCGCTTATTATTTCATCAAGCCTCTGTCCGACATCGGCATCGTAAATGTCGAGCTTTGCCTGAAGCTCAGACTTAAGAGTAAGTCCGGAATTGTGCAGGAGCACCGCTTCATCCACAAGCGGCTTCATCTCGTCGAGAATCAGTCCGAGCGACTGAAGCTGCGCTTCCGTAGAATCGATTTTTGATTTGGCTTCGGCAAGCTCTTTTTCCTTTGCTTCGAACTGAGCCTGTGCTTTGGATCTTGACGCTGCAAGCTGTGTTCTGCCGTCAGATATCTGAAGTGCGGCACTGTCGAGCGCGGCTTTTGCCTCATTCAGGCGCGCCGCACCTGCATCAAGCTCGGCTTTTGCTTCCGACAGCTTACCCTCTGTGTCTTTTTTCTGTGATTCGTACTCGGCTCTTGCATCATCAATCGTGGGGAGAGCCGCGTCTATCAGCTCATTGCGGCGTATTTCGCACCGTTCATCGCAAGTCGGAGTTATCGATTCAACGGCAGTGTCAACATAGTTATGGTATTCGGCGGTGAAACGTCCGAATGTCGCGGTATCGTCAAGTGTGACGAATATGTCTGTGTAAACATCCGTGTCAAACACATGCTCGTTTACGTACAATATTATGTTGACCGTGCCTGTTCCCGTACTACTCGGCTCGCCTTCGATGGAGATGTATCGCGGGTCATGGGCAAATCCGACGATGGTGAAAGACATCTCCGTAAGCGTGTCCGAGAGGGTATCGTAGGATTTGTTATTCTCGGATACGGTGAGAGTGTCGCCGAGTGAAATTTTCTGCGTATATTTGTTCGGGGCGGTGACTATACACTCAGCGTCATTTTCCGGCATCCGTCCTTCATACAGATTAATCATGTTTACTGCTTTGTATCCGGTCAGACCGCAAACGGTCGCAGTATCAACTCCGTAAATCCGGGTAGTATAATCATCGTCACCGTTTGACATTATCGCATCGTACACGACTGCGGGAACGGCATCCGACACACCATCGAGCGCGCATAAAGCCTCGGTATCAGCCTGACTCAGGCCGTGCGAGCCCTTGATGTCGATATCGTAAACATTGTAGGAATTGAAGTAATCGCTTGCCGAGTCGCGCATGTCGGGAGTGGTCGCGACAAGCCCGGCGAGAAAACCCGAGCCGAGCGCGACTATGCCGAATATCGATAAAAAGCGTGTTATGCTTTTTCTGACACTTCGCAGGCAAAGCTTAGCAAATGATTTTTTCAAGACTACCACTCGATCCTTTCAACATCCATCGGCTCGGGGTTCTGCTCCATGTGGCTTACCGTGCCGTTCTTGATGTGGATGACGCGGTCAGCCATCTTGGTGATCGCCTGATTATGTGTGATGATAATGATAGTTTTGCCCATGGTACGACAGGTATCCTGAAGCAGGCGGAGAATATTTTTACCCGTGCCGTAA
>CAZMRH010000065.1:0-10048 GCA_964568705.1 uncultured Lachnospiraceae bacterium | reverse complement strand
GGTGGTGCGCGAGTTCCCGGATCAAACCGCTTTCCGGTACATCACGCACTACTACACGCGCACCTATTCACAGTTCCGCGACGACGTCGATAACGCCGCACGAGCTCTCATCTCGATGGGTGTTCGCCCCGGCCATCATGTCGCGGTATGGGCGACGAATGTGCCGCAGTGGTACATCGCGTTCTGGGCAACAGTCAAGATAGGCGCGGTGCTTGTGACGGTCAACACCGCTTACAAGATACACGAGCTTCAGTATCTGCTCCGTCAGTCGGACGCTCACACGCTCATCATGGTGCAGAGCTGTCTCGACTCGTATTATTCAAAAATCGTCGCCGAGCTGTGTCCCGAGCTTGAGAATACGGTACCGGGCGAACCGCTTCACTCAAAGGCTCTGCCGTTTTTGCGAAACGTCATCTCGATAGGATATAAGCAGGCGGGCTGTCTTGAGTGGAACGAGGTCATGGAGCGGGCAAACCGAGTACCGCTTGAGGAAGTGTACCGTCTTGCCGCCGCCGTCGACAGTCATGACGTGGCTAACATGCAGTACACATCAGGTACAACAGGCTTTCCGAAGGGCGTCATGCTCACACATTACAACATCGTCAACAACGGCAAGTGCATCGGCGACCGCATGGATTTATCGACCGCCGACCGCTTGATGGTACAGGTGCCGATGTTCCACTGCTTCGGCATGGTGCTTGCCATGACCGCGAGTATGACGCACGGTACGACGCTTCTGCCGCTTCCATATTTTTCACCGAAATCATCCCTCGCCTGTATCAATGCCGAACGCGTCACCGCTTTCCACGGCGTACCTACGATGTTCATCGCCATGCTTGATCATGAGGACTTTCCGAAAACCAACTTCTCCTACATGCGCACTGGCATCATGGCGGGAAGCCCCTGCCCGATCAAAGCCATGCAGGACGTGGTAGAGAAGATGCATATGACCGACATCACGATAGTCTACGGTCAGACGGAATCGTTGCCCGGCTGTACGATGAGCTCGGCGGACGATCCCGTAGAGGTACGCGTATCGACCGTCGGACATCCGCTTCCCGAAATCGAATGTAAGATAATCGATCCGAACACAGGCATGGACTGTCCCGACAACGTGAACGGTGAGTTCGTCGCACGCGGCTACAACATAATGAAGGGCTATTACAAAATGCCCGAAGCGACGGCTCAGGCGATCGACGAGGCAGGCTGGCTTCATACGGGCGACATTGCCTGCCGCACTCCCGAGGGCAACTACCGCATCACCGGACGGCTCAAGGACATGATAATACGCGGCGGCGAGAACGTCTACCCGAAGGAGATCGAGGAATTCATATACACGCATCCGGCGGTACGCGACGTACAGGTTATCGGCGTTCCCGATGAACAGTACGGCGAGGAGATACTGGCGTGCGTGATACTCAAGGACGGCGAGAGCGTCACCGAGGATGAAATGAAAACGTACATACGCGATCACATGGCGCGTCACAAGGTACCGAAGTATATTTCATTCGTAAGCGAATTCCCGATGAACGCCGCCGGAAAGATACTTAAATACAAAATGCGCGAGGACGCCGTCGAGAGGCTCGGCATCAAGAAAACGAACGGTATTGTCACAGAATAGCACTCGTCAAAAAGAAGGAAATAATGAAGAAATACAAAATTATCGATGCGCACTGCCACATCTATCCCGACAAAATCGCCGAGCGTGCCGCGTCAGGCACCGGCCATTTTTACGGGATAGGTGTGCAGTGTGACGGAACAGTTGCAACGCTTCTGAGCGAGATGGACGCGGCGGGTATCGACCGTGCGATTGTGCAGTCAGTCGCGACAACCCCGCATCAGGTGCAGTCCATCAATGAATTTATCGCCGCAACGGTCGGCAAATCGGAAGGACGCTTCATCGGGTTCGGCACACTTCATCCGGACAGCGGAAATATCGCGGAGGATGTAAGTCATCTCATCTCGCTTGGGCTTCACGGAGTCAAGCTTCATCCCGACATACAGCACTTCAAGCTCGATGACTACCGCTGTCTGAAGATATACGAGCTGTGTGAAGGGAGCGGGCTTCCGGTACTCGTTCACGCGGGCGACAGCAGATACGATTTTTCTAATCCTAACAGGCTTCTGCCTATCCTTGAAATATACACACATTTGACTGTTATCGGCGCGCACTTCGGTGGGTATTCAGTCTGGAAAACGGCGGCTGAAACGCTTGCGGGAATCCCGAATCTGTACGTCGACTGCTCATCCACGCTTCCGCTTATCGGTGCCGAGCACGCAGCAGAGCTTGTACATGAATACGGCGCTGAACGCGTGTTGTTCGGTACGGATTATCCGATGTGGAAGCCTTCAAATGAGCTGAAAGCGTTTTTTGAAATGGGGCTGACGGAAGCGGAAAACGAGATGATACTTCACAGGAATGCGGAAAATCTTTTCGGAAGTATTTGAATATATGAAATCCCTGTTTAATTTTAATAAATATAATTCGGCATTAACGTGAACCGTTGACATTAATTCGTCATCATGATATAATAAAATGGTAAACTGATTATGTTGGAGAATTTACATGTTGATTCAATGCTTACTGTTTGTTATCATTTCCTGCGGAGGCGTTTTCGGCGCTGCGTATTTCCGCCGCAGGTATGAGGAGCTCCTGCCTGTCACCTGTGCGTCCATAGTTATGCTTTTATTTGTTTTCGGAATTTTGGGCGCACTGTATGACGGGGTGTTGTTCGTTCTGATTGTCTGCGTAATTGCATATATCTCTTCAATAATACGTGTGATTTACAAGCGTGAGTTTTCTTCGTTTCTAAAATGCTTGTTTACACCTGCATTTTTTGTATTTGTTTTAGTATTTGTTGTACTGTCATACCTAAACAACGGAAAACTGGCTGACAGCTGGGATGAGTTTTCCCACTGGATGATTGTAGTGAAGGAAATGGCAAGGCTCGATGATTTCGGTACAAATCCGCAAGCCGCATTAAAATTTGCCGAATACCCTCCCGCAACCGCACTGTTCCAGTATTTCTTTCAGAAAATAACATTTATATTCAGCCAGAAGGCTCAGTTTTGCGAATGGAGAGTCAACTTTGCCGGTCAGATTTTCTTTCTTTCATTTTTATTCCCGTTCTTTAAAGGGTTCCGGTGGAAGCGTCCTCAGATAGCGTTTATATCTGTTATTTCTGTTGCTGTGGCACCGATACTGTTTTATTCATATGCATACACAAATCTGCATATTGAGCAATTTATCGGTGTTGTTTCAGGAGCCGGACTGGCATATGTTTTCACTAAAGAGAACAAAGATTTACTATACTACATATATGTATTCCTGACCATTGCGACTTTGGTTCTTTCAAAGTATTCCGGCCTGTTTTTTGCAGTATTTCTGTTTATTGTGTTTATAGAAGCAGAATTTTTCTCAAAAGATCAAATTTACAGGAGAAATAAAAAAGATACAATACATTCGGTAATTCTATCAGCCTGTGCGCTTGCATCATTGATAATTCCAAAGGTGTTGTGGACTCTCAATATAAGGCTTAACAACGTCAAGGAATCCTTTCCCATGAAAATCGATTTTCCCGTTCTATTCAAAATTATTTTCGGCAAGGACGATTCCTATCGGGTTCAGACCTGTAAAAATTTTTGGAATGCTCTTTTTACAGATACTTACAAATTCGGCTGTATAAAAATACCGGTTCCTTATTTTGTGCTTTTGATTTTTGTACTTTCGGTGTTGATCCTTACTTATTTTATCAACAAAAAATATAATCCGTCTGAGAAGTCCAGGCGAAAAGCAATAATTATCACTGCATGTATTCAACCGATTACATATATTATCGGATTATGCGTTATATACATGTTTCAATTTTCCGAATATGAAGCCTTAAGGCTTGCCTCTTTTGAACGCTATATTAATGTTGTGTTTATGTCCGCATGGGTGTTTTCTGTTCTCGTAATCATTGACTTGCTGCAAATAATCAATGTGAAGTACAACATAATTACCGCGGTATTCCTGTGTGTTGTGATAATTACAACGCCGTGGTTCGATGCTCTGCCGTTTTTACGCCGTTCAACTGTATACAGTTCTATTAAAAAGAGAGAGCCGTATGTCGCTTTATCCGATACGGTAAATAAATATACAGAAAATAATCCTGCACGGGTCTACGTTATTTCTCAGGAATCAAACGGGTTTGATTACTGGGTCCTACGATTTAATATCAGACCGTGTAATACCAACAACGGATTTTCGTGGAGCCTCGGAAAGCCCTTTTATGACGGTGATATATGGACAAAAGAAATATCGGCAAGTGACTGGCAAAATGAGCTTACAGAAAACTTCGACTACGTGATTATTTATCATCTTAACCATTACTTTATAAATAATTACGGTGAGCTGTTCGCCAATCCGAACGATATTCACGAAAACGGGATGTATCGCATCAATACAGAATCGCGGCTGTTGGAATTGTGTCCGTAAGGCTCACGTTGTCTGTATTGCGGACACTTTTCACCCATGAAAACAATTCCTGACCGCCATCCGTGTTCAAATACTCATTAAAAAAGTCCGTCTGCACAATGCAGACGGACTTTTCAGTTTGTCGTTTTAGCGTTTTTAATCGCGGAAGAACACGTCGCGCGTATACACCATATCCTTCACGCCGTCAAGCTCCGGCGTGTATCTGTTGGCAACGATTATGTCGCTCGCCGCAGTAAATTTCGCAAAGTCGTTTATAACCTCGCTCTGGAAGAACAAGGTGCCGTCCTCAAGTGTCGGCTCGTAGATGATGATTTCCGCGCCCTTCGCACGGATGCGCTTCATCACGCCCTGTATGCTGCTCTGACGGAAGTTGTCACTGCCTGCCTTCATCGTCAGTCTGTAGATGCCGACAGTCACGGGATGACCGGGTATGCCGTCGCGCCCCGCACCGTCCTTATAAAAACCCGCCGCTTCGAGAATCGCATCGGCTATGTAGTCCTTGCGGACGTTGTTTGACTTCACAATCGCGGAAATAAGCGTCTCCGGCACGTCATTGTAATTCGCGAGGAGCTGCTTTGTATCCTTGGGCAGGCAGTATCCGCCATAGCCGAACGACGGGTTGTTGTAGTGACTGCCGATACGCGGATCAAGCCCTATGCCGTCGATTATCTCGTGCGCGTTTAGTCCTTTCTGTGCGGCAAATGTGTCAAGCTCGTTGAAAAAGCTCACGCGCAGCGCAAGGTATGTGTTGGCGAACAGCTTTATTGCCTCAGCCTCTGTAAGCCCGATGACGAGAATTGGTATATCTGTTTTTTTCGCGCCGCCCGCGAGCAGCTCGGCAAAGGTGTGCGCCGCCGCCGTCATTTCGGCGTCATCCTCAGGTGCGCCGACTACGATGCGGCTCGGATAAAGATTGTCGTACAGTGCGTGTCCCTCGCGCAGGAATTCGGGACTGAAGATGATTTTATTCGTGCTGTATTTATCGCGTATCTTTACCGTGTATCCTATCGGTATCGTCGATTTTATCACGATGACCGCGTCGGGATTTACGCGGTGCACTGTCTCAATCACCGCTTCAACGGATGAGGTATCGAAGTAATTCTTCACGGGATCATAGTTCGTCGGAGTGGAGATTACGACGAAGTCAGCTTGTGCGTATGCCGCTTCCCCGTCCATGGTCGCGGTGAGAGAAAGGTTTCCCTCCGCCAGGTATTTTTCGATTTCCGCGTCCCTGATCGGCGACTCGCGAGAGTTTATCATCTCGACCTTTTTCGGTACGATGTCGACTGCAAGCACGTCGTTGTGCTGTGCCAAAAGTACGGATATCGAAAGTCCGACATATCCTGTTCCGGCGACTGCGATCGTATATTTTTTCATAATGTGTTTCTCTTCGAATAATGGTAAAGTTTATTTTTTTCTGTTGAGTTTCAGTTTTATTTGCCGCTTTTCGGCGACGTCAAGGAAAGCACGCGCCGCGTACGAGCTTCTCTCCTTTATCGGCAGATCGTTGATCCCGACGCTGTCATAAAGCTTTTTCATAATAAAGCGTAGGTCCATCAGGTCCAGAAGATTTACAGCCACACAGAAAAAGGTTTTCTTTCTGCCGTCATTATAGTCGGACAGCAGGGTGTTCAGAATCATGATTTTTTCTCTTTGCTCAGCATTGTATCGGTCTATTCCGATCCGCTTCGCTTTTTCCAAATCTGATTTCTGATGCCTGTGCGTAATAAAGGAATCAATGTCATCAATTCCCTGATAATTTTCGCACGGATAACACTCACACTCAAAGCAATACTCAACCTTGTGATGCGCAAGACTGCATTTTGCAATACAGCATGACCCGTTCCCATTGCCGCAGCCCCCGCAGTATTTGCCGAGAAACATGGTGCAAAGTCCGCAGTTCAGTCCGCACAGAGACAATAATCTGTTTTTTCTCTCAAATCCGTCCATGTTATATCTCCGTATATATCTGTTCAGAGGTGGAGTATCTTATTTTACATGGCATCCTGAATTTCCAATTTCATTTCTGATTGAAACCCGTCCGTTATACCGGTCTCTTTAAAACCAAATGAATTATAAAACTTCTTTGCGCTTGTATTCCTGAGCGCAACTCCCGTAAAGACCTCTTTGACTTTAAATTTCTTCACTAAATATTCTATTGCAAGGTTTAAAGCCTTTTTACCGTATCCCTTATTCTGATACCGCTCGTCAATCATAAATCTCCACAGGGTATATTGATTCTTTATTTCATAAAATCCAAGCATAATGAATCCGACTGCTTTATCGTCCGCATAAACCGCAAAGGGGTAAGCCGTCTTTCTGTATATCCATGCCTGAGCCAAAGAATAAACATTAGATGATACAAAGCTTTCCTGATTTTCTGATACCTTAAGGTTTATAATCTCTTCATAGTTATCTTTTGCGATCTCTCTTAATTCAACCATAAAAGCAATCGTTCCCCGCTTTGCATTGTAATTGTTTTCATTGTCTTCAGCCCGGGTATGCCTGACAAATACTTATTCACCATTTCTTAAATGCACTCCATGGGGATTCATCTTCGTTACCAATTTCAGTTTATCTGATTATACAACACGTTGCGGTGATTTTCAAGCATTACGCAAAATTTACCGCACGCACTTTACTTCGCGGCGAAGTTCGTGTATAATTCAATAGAAAGGTTGGTGAGTACATGCGAATAATATTAAATCCATCGCTTGATCCGGCCTTTAACCTCGCGTGTGAGGAATACCTTCTGAATCATACCGGCTGCGGTGTGTTCATGCTGTGGCGCAACGACCGCGCCGTGATTATAGGCAAAAACCAGAATCCGTGGAGCGAGGTCGCGCTTGACTATACAGAATCGCACGGTATCCCCGTGATACGGCGGCTGACCGGCGGCGGCGCGGTGTTTCACGATCCAGGCAACATCAATTACACGTTCATTACAAAGGCTGACGGCGGAGGTATCGACTTTGCCCGGTTTTCCGCACCGATAATTTCAGCGCTTGCTAAATTCGATATAACGGCGGAGCTTAACGGACGCAACGACATCGCCGCGAACGGCGCGAAGATATCAGGGGGCGCACAATGCCGTCACCGCCGCGACGACGGCTCGGACATGCTCCTGCATCACGGCACGCTGCTCTTTTCCGCCGACCTCACCTCACTGACAGCCGCGCTACGCGTTAATCCCGCTAAGCTTGAAAGCAAAGGCGTCGCAAGCGTCCGCGCACGTGTGACGAACATCCGTGATATACCGTCATACCGCGGTCCCGGTGACGCGACAGATTTCATGAACGCACTTGCAAAGGAAGCGGTAGTTGACGGTGATGCTATGCCTTTGACGGATGCCGAAATTGGCGGTATTTCCACACTTGCCGAATACAAATACCGCACATGGGACTGGAACTTCGGGAAAGCACCCGCGTTCAGCCGTACATGTGAAAAGCGCTTCCCGTTCGGCACGGTTACGCTGATGTTCGACTGCAAAGGCGGCATCATTACGGAGGTGCGCATCTGCGGTGACTATTTCGGCGTGCGCGATACTGCCGAGCTTGAAGCAAGGCTTGCCGGAATGAAGTACACTCGAAAGGCTTTTGTCGAAATGCTTGCAAACGATACATCAGTGGGCGAATACATTAACGGCTGCAGCAATACCGATTTTGAGAAATTGCTGTTTAATGGGGACTGACAGTAACTGTTTGCTGCATCTTTTATTGGTTTAACTGACTGAAATTAAATCGTTCCTACTCCGTCTTTTCCGATGATAAAATCTCCGGCCTCAGCTCTGCCAATCGGAATTGATCCCATTTTTTTAATGCTTGGGTCAGATGAGGCTTATGTAAAAATCACCCGTTTGCTCGTTATAACGTATATTGCCGTTTTATGCTGTCCGGATTTCTGTAAAAAGCCTCCTATAGTCAGAAATATACAAATTAGCAGGAAAATCAAGCATGGCAGTATGTTACCGATAAGGATTGCAAACGATTTGACTTCAATAGAAAAAACACCCTTAAATACAAATAACGTCATTATGCACTAATACAAGCCGAAAATAACTCGCGGAATATCCGTGGAAAACTTGAAAATTTACTGCTTGGTCTGCCGCAAAACAGAAATTGTTCTCCGGCAGAAAGTTTTAATTATTCCGGCAGGGCGTATGCCTGTTTTCTATTATTCTCCTTTGGATTGTTTTAATCAAAATACCCTATTGCTCTCAGCACGTCTCCGATTCCTTTGCCGTTTCCGTCATCACAATATGCGAAAACTGCCGTGTTACCCACATAAATATCAACTGAGTAGCGTCCGGAGGCTGTATATGTGCGAATACAATAATTTGATTGAGCTGATGTATGCTCCGCGTACGGAGAACCATAGAAATGCGTGTTTATATATGAACCGATATATCCATACAAGCTGCTTGCGTCGATCTGCTCTTTAAGAAAATAAAAATTAAAGTACTCATCATCTCGTTCAAAAGCAATACATTGAGTCAAGTTAGGTATATCATTGATATACAGCTCTGTTGCATCAACCGGCTGATATCCCGCTGCCTCAATTGCGTCCCACACCTGTCCTGCGTTTGCTACGTCTTTTGGCCCGGTAATAGTTAATAAAATAGGTATCCAAACTAAAGCTGAACCAAACAGGATTATAAACAATATGGTTTTATTACTGAGATGCATTAGCTGAGACTGCTTAATTATATGCTTTCTCATGACAAGTCTCCATACTCAAAACTTTAGTTTATTATACCATAAAACCATTTCATTTGCAAGCAAAAGGCAAAGACATACAGAACGTGCCAATAAAGGAGAATAACATGAACGACGGCGGATATTATGCGCTTGCACCTGTGTACGACAGGTTGAATAAAAATATCGACTACGCGGCTTGGGCGGACTACATCGTCTCGCTTTTTGATAATTTCGGCAATCGCCTTTCAGACGGCGTGAAGTCGGTATGCGAGCTTGGCTGCGGTACGGGGAGTATGACATCGGAGCTTGCACGTCGCGGTTTTGACATGACAGGAATTGATCTGTGTGGTGACATGCTTGCGTATGCGCGGAAGCGGTGTTCGGACGACGGGATGAGTGGAAAAATACTTTATCTTGAGCAGAACATGTGCAATTTCGAGCTGTACGGCACTGTGGACGCGATAATATGCTGCCTTGACGGCTTCAACCACTTATGGCGCACAGGTGAGCTGCGGCGGTGTCTCAGGTGCTGCAACAACTACCTTGAGGACGGCGGTCTGCTCATTTTCGACCTGAATTCGCCATACAAATTCGAGAACATTTACGCTGACAGAAGCTATATTCTCGAGGACGGCGGCGCGGTTTGCTGTTGGCAAAACGATTACAACGCAACGACGCACCTCTGCGATTTTTATCTTACCGTATTTGAGGAGAACGCCGACGGCACATATGAGCGGTGCGACGCGGTGCAGCGCGAGAGGTGCTTCCCGCGGCGCTCTGTAATGCGGCTTCTCGACGAGTGCGGCTTTGAAGTAAAAGAGTTTTCGGGCGGGCTTGATTCACATGCCGCGACTGACGCAGACGAGCGCTGGTA
>CAZMRH010000064.1:0-10139 GCA_964568705.1 uncultured Lachnospiraceae bacterium | reverse complement strand
TTCTCTTGACAAGAGCGCGGCGCGGTTATATAATATATCACAGTGGTACGGAGGCGTAGCTCAGCTGGTCAGAGCGTTCGGTTCACATCCGAGAGGTCATGGGTTCGAGCCCCCTCGTCTCCACCAAACAGGCACTCATTCGTGGGTGCCTTATTTTATTGGAAATGTGCCATAATGTCAATATTTGCAGGCGTTATGCGAATTATTAATGCTGACATTATATTAGCATTTGTGTTAATATTTTAGCAATGATGCATACCAAGTATTACCCCATGCATACCAAAGTGCATACTAATTGTTAATAATAACAGCTTGCTGTTGACTTATGAAAAATTATTTGATATATTTAACGTGCAAAGGATATTGAACTATGTTGTGTTACTGGCATAATTTGTAGTACATTTTATCTTGTGTAACGAGGTGAATCATATGAAAGACATTGATCATTAGAAAAAAGCAAGGAAGTGGGCAGAGTGGATAACGTCATTGTAGGTCTTATTACTGGTTTGGTTTCTTCGACTGCAATTTATCTTCTCTTGTTACTAATTAAACCTATCGCCCGACTCAACCGCCGCCATGTAGTCGCGGTCACGCTGTTCGGTGTCGTAGTCGGAGCGGCTTGAATATGAAGCATCTTCTCCCAATGTTCCTTCGGGTCTTGCGGAATAGTTATAATGTTTCAGCACATCTTCTGGCAATATGTCGGGAAAATACTTGTTGACAAAGTCAAGAAGATTTCATATACTAATAGTGGGACGGTAATCCGGTGTAGAAACCGGAGGCGCATTGAGCGCAGCCGTTCTTTCTTTTTTGCATTAATTGCATATAAAACATCTATAGATAAATGTTCTATAAGGTTATTACTTTACACGTTTTACTCCCGGCACTTCATATGTGTCGTTTAATACTTTAGAAGTGGGTTGATACATCCTTAATAATAAGTTGAAATCTCCTTCCGGAGTTGGCAGCCAATTTGATTTATGGTTTATAGGCGGACATTTTTGAATATAGATATCAAGTGAGCCGTCATTATTATACTTAAGCCCCGGGGTATAATCCGCAATAGCATAACGATCTATATCATTTGGCACTAAAAAGAAATCCTTGTCATACATTGTTACTGACCAGAAAGCTTCTACGGGAGGCCGCTGGTCTTTACTAAACTGTAAAATGTATTTATGCTCTCCATTTAGCTGATTCCCTTGGTTGTCATTAAAAGTTCTGGGCAAAGTGGCTTCTTCATCCACATTTGCTCCAAGCCCGCTAAAAGCAATATAAGCCCGTTTAAGGAACTGGTCCCCATAAGTACCCATACCGGTATATATCATCCACCCATTACTAAACCGGGGGTTTAATTCTTCTTGGCTATTTGAAATTATTAAAAATGCGTCTGCGGCAGCTCGATTTAGACCCGTAATAGTTTCCGGCTCTAAATTGCCGGCATCAAAGCCGTAGGTCCGATTAATACCGATATGCTCAAATTGTTTTTCAAAGGATTCATTATCAGTAGTAGGATTCAGAATCATTAAGTCTGTCATAGTATTAAAGAAATCCATAGCACATAGGTCTTCAACCTTGTTTTCTAAAAGTAATTCATTTACAGGCTTCATCACATATGGTACCTTTTCTTCATCCAGTGAGGTCAGTGTAAATTGCTTTAGTATTTTTATGGCATCATCCATATCATCCTCACCTTTTGCCAGGACGCGGCCTATAATCCATGCAGTATTTGTAGGAGATTTAACCGTTTTTAACCCTGAAGGCAGAACACCTTCCCAATCCGGCCCCACGATGGCAAATTTTCCTGCACCCGTGCCTGTAGTGCGGCGCCCTATACTGGAAAAGGTATTTGAATATGCATCCATAATTTGCATTATATAATACCTGTCATTCGTATCCGGAACATTAAGAACTACAGGGTTCCGAACGAGATCCAGCCAAGCAACACAATAAACAGTATCAACATTGGGCGAAACTACATCTTTGAAATCCGGCGTAATTAATTCATAAAAGAACACATTGGACATAGTAAGCGCCGGTTGGTTTGACGTATTTATTATCGATTGCAGCTGCCTTGTCCTTTCCATTAAAACCAGGGGATATCCATATATATAGGCTTGTATGCCTAAACTGTATGCATAATTTTCAAGATACAAGCTTAAAGAACTCTCGTCCTGCATTAGAATCACTCCTTATAAAAATATATTATTATAATATGCAGGAAGGTTTACTACCGTGATTTTGCTTGCCATTATTCAAATTTCATATGCAATTCTCATCCAAAGGGTATGTGAAAACGGATGAAATGATAATGTAACATTCCACCAGAAAAATCGATATAGACGGTAACACATACTGTAAAAAATATTATTGTAAAATATTAGTCTTGCAAAGTATTTTATAGAATCATTGAATTGGCTCAAGCTTAATAAAATCAGTTGTAATTATGTAAAAGGCAAAAACTGTACACGAGTTTGGCTATTAATAATAAATGACAAATATATTGAATCACGATCAAAAATAAGCACAATGCGAAGTGTCCGATTTTGCTCGTCATACCGACGTATGCTTATACCTACGCAGGACGATTTTGTACCCACGCAGAACTTTTCCTCTGCAAGCTGCACCCTTTTTAAATTATCAGCTTCCGCCAAAAGAAAGCCGTACAATATGCGACTTTCTTTTGCGGAAAAAGTATTTTGCCCTACCTGCATCTGTCAGGATAAAGCCATTGTAATGTGGCATAAATTCAAGAAAAGTTGCGATAAATTTAATGAAAAATCGCAATAGGGCATTGACAAACAATCGCTACTGTGGTATACTGTTCAGTGCAGTTTGAAAGAACTGATGCGCCCTTAGCTCAGTGGATAGAGTGTCCGGCTACGAACCGGCAGGTCGAAGGTTCGAATCCTTTAGGGCGCGCCAAGAAAAAGCACTTCTTCGAAAGTGCTTTTTTTATATTGTGTACCTCACGGTACTTGAAAACGCGCTTTACTTCATGTTGAAGCATTGCCGAAACGAGCTGTTCAAGATGTTTACCTGTGACACAAAAAGGGAAAAGCCGCATATGCGACTTTTCCCTTTTTGAATTTACTAAGTTAACCGGTCTGTTCTGCTTCATTATGAACCTTTCCCGCATCCTTTCGCCGACGTGCACCCGTACCGCGTATCCGTATCAGGCTTACAGTCAGATCATCACGTCTCGCTGCCGTGCCGTACGCTTTTTCAAGTATGGCGGCGGCGGTCTTTTTCAGATCGTCACCATCACCTATGCCGGATAACATCTCCGGCAGCCACGGCGCATCATCCGCATCCCCAGTTATTCCGTCCGACAGCATCACCACGATGTCTCCAGGCATCGTCGAGAAGCAGATCATCTCCGCGTCGATTTTATCTACTATTCCGACCGGCAGCGTCTTTGACTGAAGGCGGAACAAATTTCCGCCGCGAATAACAAAGCTCGGCGCGGCACCGCTCTTGATGAATCTTGCCTCCCCACTGTAGCGGTCAAGCTCCATTATGTCGACTGTCGCAAAGCATTCGCCTCCCTTCTTGGCGATAAGGCTGTTGAGCATCGTCAGGCACACTTCTATCCTGCACCCCGCACGCAGCATCCGCTCAAGAAATACCGTACACAGCCGTGAAGTGATTGCCGCGTCCGTACCGCTGCCCATCCCGTCCGATACGACCGAGTAGAAGTACCCGCCGCGATTCTCGAACACCTTCACCGAATCGCCGCACATTTCACCATCGGCAGCTGATTTCAGGCACACCGCGGCGTCAGCAGACACCGATTTTTCGGCGTGCATCTCCATTGACACGTCGCCGCCGAGCATGAATTCGGGTATGCTCATCGGCACGCCCAGCGCCCCGGTTACCGCCGCGTGTATCTCCTCTGAAGTGAGCGCGAGTGTCGAGGCGTCAATGCCGCTCACAGTCAGCCTCAGCCGACGCTTGCCGTATACGTTCACCCCTCCCGCGCATATTCCCTCTGCCATAAGTGCACGCGTCACCTCACGCGTCAGCTCCATGTTGCGCTCAAGCTCTCCGTCGCCGCGTGCGGTCTCGTTGAGGAGTCGCGCCATTGCCTCGTAATCCGCTGCGAAAACCGTGCTTTTGTCCCTCTCATACCTCAGTCTTTCACGGTCGCAGCGCCGTATATTCACTTCATTTATTATGCTCTCGAACGCCATGCACCTATTGCGATAAGGTGCTGCAATATCGGCAGGTTCGATTCTGCCCTTCTTAAAGAGTGTGTCGGTGAGAGCCGTCACATATCCTGCAGTAGTGCTGTACTCACGCTCCCAGCATAGCTGACGACGCGCACATCCCGCGCAGTATTTGTCGCATACCTCATCACAAAGCTGCTTTGTCTCGAACAGGCTCTCCTTCGTGAATTTTCCGCTAAGCTGATACAGCGTGCGTGAAAGTGAGGTAAGTGCTCCGGACAGCGCACCGAGCTTTGCGTGATATTCCATGACCTTCTCAGGAGCCGCGATATCAATCTCGCTGTCATCTGTGCTGTGCCGTACAAGTTCAGGAATCAGTGTCCTGGAAAGCTTTTCGGCAGCCCCGCTTCTGATGAGGAAGAATGCCATAAGCACACCGAGCGTTATCTCGGGCAGCATACCGCCGATCGCCGCATAACCCTCGGCATAGATGCACCAGCTCATTGATACGATTGCCGCACACAGACACGCCGCGCCCGATGACAGCCTTGACAGTACGGCGTAAAGCGCGGCAGCGATAGCGTACATAGGTGCGGCGGACACGTCAAGCGCGATGCCGCAGACAAGTCCCGACGCGATACCGAACGCCGCATTTCCGCAGTGGGAAGCCGTCAGTGATACGATCATCGCGATAACCGCCGCGACCGATATGCCGACTATATCAAACGAGCGAAGCGACAGAAGCAGCGCAAAGATTACGGTACATGCTCCAGCGTAACCGAACAATGACCGGCTCAGCGGACGCTCCCACATACCACATAAAAGCAGTGTGAACAGCGATACGACAACTCCCGAAAACAGTACGGGGAACATCTCACGCAGCTCGAATCCGCCGCCGAGTGACGCGGTTGCCTCCGCGCAGATCGATGCGGCGGCGGCAAGTATGCACCTGGCGGCAAAGCTGTCACGAAGGCCGAGCTTCATAAAGCCCGTGATGCCGCCTGACGAGAGTACCGCCGCGGCAATCCGTATCAGCGACACCGCACACACCGCCGCAAAATACATCCAACCGCCGCCGGGGATGACGAATATCGCGGTGATACTACCGCAGAGAAATGCCGCGAGCGTACCCGCGTTTCCGACTGATGCTGCAAAGCACAGTGCAAATGGGTATGTCCCGAGCATAAACGCCGCAGGTGACACAAGTGCCGAGAACAGCGCGGCGGCAGCGTATTTCATCCATTCATAAAGCTTTTCCTCACCGCCGATGCGCTTCGTGATACTGCCCCTCAGTGCGTCAATGCGGTGAAGTCCTGACTTTTCGTTACCTGTAATATTGTTTTCCATATCCGTACCTCAGCTTATTGAAAGTGAGGCTATTCTATCAAAATATGCCCGCCGCGTCTGTCGATATGAATGCGGCGCATTTTAGCTTGTTTTATCGTGGAGGAGAGGATGAGGTCGGCACGGAGACAATAAAAATATTTCCCGGAAGGGAAATGTCGCTGCATACGGAGAAATAAGCGGGGGATGCAGTATGTGCGATGAATTTTCGGTAAGTAAAACGGACTGCCATATAGTACGACAGTCCGTGCGAATTATATTTTTAATCCTCAGCTTACCTGTTCTTGCCCTGCCACAGATCATGCAAGTACATGTATTTGTCGATGTCGTTCGTCACGGCGGTCTTGCGGAGTGACCACAGCGGCGCGGCAAGCTCGTCACGTCTGCCGTCGCCCGTAACCCGCGCTATCACGCAGTCCGGCGGCATAAGCGCGATCTGCTCCGCGACTGTTGCGACGTAATTTTCTTCGGTCATGGGCGTGTAGTCACCGCTCGCGTGCATATCGTACAGAACAGTTCCGCGAAGCACGTGGAGCAGGTGAAGCTTGACCATGTCCGGCTCAAGTGCAGACACCGCACGTGCGCTGTCTAGCATCATTTCAAAATCCTCACCCGGCAGTCCGTCAATCAGGTGAATACAGGTGTAGATGCGGTTTGCCGACCTTGATGCAGTATCGCAAAGCCGCGCGTACCCGCGGAGAAAATCGTCAAATGTATGCCCGCGGCGGATAAAGCGCGCCGTGCTGTCATGCACGCTTTGCAGTCCGAGCTCCACCGTCAGCGGCAGTATCTCCGCCGTTTCCGCAAGTACCCCGCACACGTCGTCGTCGAGACAGTCCGCGCGCGTGGCGATATCGAGCATCACCGCGCCACGAAGGTGTGCCGCCGTACTGTAGATCTCGCGAAGTCTTTCCGGCGCGGCATATGTGTTGGTGTACGCCTGAAGATATGGGATGCAGCGTCCGCCGAAGTCCCATTTCTTCGAAAGTGCGGTAATTCCCGCCTCGTACTGAGCTTCGAGGCTTGCACTTCTGTCCGACGATGCGCTTCCCGCAAGGCAGTAGATACAACCGCCACTGCCGCATGTGCCGTCGATGTTCGGGCAGGTCATTCCCGCATCAAGCGAAATCTTCGCGCACTTTCCGCCGAACATGTGCTTCAGAAAATAATCGTAGGTATAGTAACGCTTGTTCGTGTCGCTATGCGGAAACGGATTTGTTTCGCGCTGAGTCTGTTTCATGATTCCTCCGAAAATACGGCTGACTTTATCATTTCGTATCACCGTCCGTATCTGCGCGGACGCACTTCCCTTTTTTTCTCGTGGTGATGACCGATGCTATGGCGACTGCCGCAGCGATGATTCCCACGATGACGGCTGCGGACACCGTAGCCTGTTGACGCACCCCGGCTTCATGCAGAGCGAGACTTTCGCTTGCCGCCTCAGCCTCGGCAATTGACGCTGATACTGCCGCCGCTTCCGACTCTGCCGCCGCTATAGACTCAGCTTCGGCTATCGCAATCGACTCCGATTCGGCAATCGCGAGCGATTCTGACACTGCAGCTTCCTCTGCCGCGATGCGGTCAGCGGCTGAGTAAAGCGTCACATTTTCAAAGAAGCTGTTCTTCGATATGTCTTCACCGACAGTCGACCGGTACAGCCCGAAGCGGCAAGGACTTGCAAACTTAATCTGCACAGCTGACGTTATCTCTCCGTTTTTTCCGTACAGCCAATGCGACAAACCGCCGTGCAGCATCTGCGACTGATGAAGGCGGTACGCGCTCTGCGATATCTGAAACGCAGTCTGCCCGCCGAAGTATTCGAGCGGTGTATCCCAGTCGAGGTTAATCTCGTTTTCCCACATGTGAATGTACGTTTTCGGTGTATCCCACGTGCCGTATTTTTCAGCCGACGCGGAGTACATTTCACCGTCCGCGGCATGATGCGACGATTCCCTCAGCGCATCGGAATAGAGCATGTGGAAGCCGTGACCGTACTCGCCGTTCTTATCATGCCCTACGGCGACAAGGGGCGTGAAGCGCCTTATCTGCTCGGTTACGAACGCGGTAACGTCGTCGCGCGTGATTCCGTAATTTGACAGCGCATTTGCCGCGCCGTCAGCTGATGACGCGTGATAATCGGGGAACGGTGCGATCACCGGATAATTCCGCACGCCCGCCGCCCACAGTCCGTCAAGCTGTTCATGAACGCGGACGTGCGAATCGTTGCCGATGTAATTCTTCAACGAATGATCGGTCATGTACACGACCTGAGCGTATATGCCGTTCGCGGCGCAGTGCGGCAGAATGCCCGCAAAAAACAGATGCTCGTCATCGCTGTGAGCCGAGAACAACAAAAGATCCGCGCGCTCGTACGGCTCACTCCACCGCTGTACAAAATCAGGCGGCGTGCCTGTGCCGTACACGTATATTTCCGATACGGACACGCCGCGCTCAAACGTAAGCGTCAGCAATTGCACTCCGTCCGCGAGTGCCGCGATATCGGTGAAGTCGTGAAGGAATCCGCTTCCCCCGAGCGTTACGGTGCTGTCACCGTTCGTCAGCGTATACTCGCCGGGTACGCGGTCGAAGATGATGTAAAGTCCTCCGACAACGGTATCGGACATGATATCCATCACCGTCGCGCCCGCATATGTATGCCATGTCGTGTGACTGCCGTCGCGAAGCTTTGTGCAGCCTGCCTCCGCGCCGTCCGACATCACGGTGAGCCGAACGCCGTCGGTAAGTTGCTCGGCAGTCGCGGGAGCGTACTCATCAGCGTATACACGGACAAAAAGAGACAGTGACACGATAATCAGACACAGCACCGCCGCTATCCGTTTTTTCATCGTATCACCGTCCTCATTATCAGTTGTCGTCCAGCTTGAGCACCGCCATGAACGCTTCAGGCGAGACCTGCACGCTGCCGAGCTGACGCATCTTCTTCTTACCTTCTTTCTGTTTCTCAAGAAGCTTTTTCTTTCGCGTGATGTCGCCGCCGTAGCACTTTGCAAGTACATCCTTGCGCAGCGCCTTGACCGTCTCACGCGCGATTATCTTCGAGCCTATCGCCGCCTGAATCGGTACCTCAAAAAGCTGACGCGGTATGTTGTCTTTCAGCTTTTCCGCGATCTTTCTCGCTCTCGGATACGCCTTATCCGCATGAACGATGAACGTCAGCGCGTCCACCATATCGCCGTTGAGGAGGAAGTCGAGCTTGACAAGATTCGATGCCTCGTACCCCTTAAGCTCATAGTCGAGCGACGCATAACCCTTGCTGCGCGATTTCAGCGCATCGAAAAAGTCGTAGATTATCTCGTTGAGCGGCAGCTTATAATGAAGCTCCACTCTCTGCGGGTCGAGGTATTTCATATCGTGGAACTCACCGCGTCTGTCCTGACACAGCTCCATTATCCCGCCGACATACTCAGTCGGTGTTATTATGTTCGCCGCCACGATCGGCTCCGCCGCGCTTTCGACCTCATCAGGCGACGGGTAATCGGTTGGGTTGTCGATTCGCACGACTTCGCCGCCGCGCTTTGTTATCTCATAGATAACGCTTGGTGCAGTGGTGATGAGGTCGAGGTTGAATTCACGCTCAAGTCTTTCTTCGATTATCTCCATGTGCAGCAGTCCGAGGAAGCCGCATCTGAAACCGAAGCCGAGCGCGATACTCGTTTCGGGCTCAAACACAAGCGCCGCGTCGTTGAGCTGTAATTTTTCAAGCGCGTCCTTCGTCTCATCATACTTCGCGCCGTCCGACGGATAGATTCCGGCGTACACCATCGGCTGCACCGCTTTGAATCCGGGAAGCGGGTCGCTTGCGGGATTATCGGCGAGAGTCACGGTGTCACCGACACGCGTATCGGAGACGTTCTTGATGGATGCGGTGATGTAGCCGACATCGCCCGCCATCAGGCAGTCAAGCGGACTCAGTCCGAACGGCTCCATCGAGCCGACCTCGACCACGTCGAACTCCGCACCCGTGTTCATCAGCTTTATTCTGTCGCCCGCTTTCACCGTTCCGTCGACCACGCGTATGTAGACGACCACACCGAGGTAGCTGTTATATACGGAATCGAAAATGAGACAGCGAAGCGGTGCGTTCTCGTCACCCACAGGCGACGGTACGCTTGCTATTATCGCGTCCATCACTTTATCAATGTTCAGTCCGACCTTCGCGGATACTGCCGGACAGCCCTCTGCGGGAATTCCGATCACGTCCTCGATCTCACTTCTCACGCGGTCGACCTCCGCCGACGGCAGGTCAATTTTATTGACTACCGGAACTATCTCAAGGTCGGCATCCACCGCAAGGTAAGCATTTGCAAGTGTCTGCGCTTCGATTCCCTGCGTCGCGTCAACGACAAGCAGCGCGCCCTCACACGCGTTGAGCGAGCGTGAAACCTCATAGTTGAAGTCAACATGACCGGGCGTGTCGATGAGGTTGAGTGTGTACACTTCACCGTCCGGCGCGTTGTAATTGATCCTGACCGCACGCGCCTTTATCGTGATGCCGCGCTCACGCTCAAGTTCCATATTATCGAGAAGCTGCTCCTCCATATCACGCTCGGCGACCGTGTTCGAAAATTCGAGTATTCTGTCGGCAAGCGTTGACTTACCGTGGTC
>CAZMRH010000063.1:9861-10358 GCA_964568705.1 uncultured Lachnospiraceae bacterium | reverse complement strand
TACCATGTCTCTTTATTTTTTCGGGATATTGGGTCATATCTATTTACAACGCAGAGTTGAAAATTATTTAATTTATTGAATATCTTGACATTAAGCGATATGATGGGTATAATAAAATGTAGTGTGCCAATTTGTGGTTATCACAGCGTTTTTGCGCCCTGCAGTGCCGTATTTTTCGGCATTTGCGGCTTAAATTATAAAATTCCGGAGGCTGTTATTCTCTATGAAACATCTCGAAGAAGCGGGCGTGTCGTTCGCTTTCGCAAATTCTCCCGTAAGCTATGAAAGATGCGACATCGGTCACATCAACGACACCTTTTTCGTAAACTGCGGCGAAGGAAATCCCGGGTACATCCTTCAGCGCGTCAACACAGATATATTCAAGGATCCTGACGCTCTCATGGCGAACATAAAGGGCGTATGCGACGTTGTGCGCGAAAAGGTCATCGAGGAGGGCGGCGATCCCGAGAGAAACGCGCGCACTCTAATTCCTACAA
>CAZMRH010000063.1:0-9851 GCA_964568705.1 uncultured Lachnospiraceae bacterium | reverse complement strand
ACGGTTACTGGAGAGCCTATCTCAAAATAGAAGGTGTAACTTCCTACAATCAAGCGGACACTCCCGAATTATTCCGCAAGGCGGGCGCGTCATTCGGTAAGTTCTTTAATCAGCTTTCGGATTATCCCGCTGAGACTCTCGCCGAGACAATACCGAATTTCCACAATACAGTCAGCCGCATGGCAGACCTTGAGCGTGCCGTCACCGAGGACAAGTACGGCCGTGCCGACACATGCAAGCCGGAGATCGAATTCGCTCTTGCGAGAAAGCCGAAGTGCTCATTCATCGTCGACGGTATCGCGGACGGCAGGTTCAAGCTCGGCGTCACCCACAACGATACGAAGTTCAACAACATCCTCATGGACGACGCAACGGGTGAGGGCGCATGCATAATCGACCTTGACACAGTAATGCCCGGAAGCGTTCTCTACGATTTCGGCGATGCGATACGCACAGGCGCTTCAAGTGCCGCCGAGGATGAAACGGATCTCGGCAAGGTGTACGTCAAGACGGAGATGTTTGAAGCGTTTCTTGACGGATTTCTCTCCGAGCTTCGTCCGTCACTGACTGACGATGAAATTATGGCTATGCCTTACGGTGCGTACCTTATGACGTTCGAAGTCGGCATACGCTTCCTCACCGATTATCTGAACGGCGACACCTACTTCAAGATCCACCGTCCGAATCACAATCTCGAGCGTGCGCGCAACCAGTTCAAACTGGTCGCCGATCTTGAAAATAAAATGCCTGAGCTTGAAGCGATCTGCAGGAAGTATCTTTGATTTCCGACCCTTCTTAACTGATTTATAAAGGAATCCGGCAATACCGGAATGGTTTACTATGGAACGTGATTACGAAGCCAACTTACAGACGCTTTGGTATGTGCTCAGGCACCGTCTCTTTCTCATCATTGTGATTACGCTCGTCTGCGCACTTCTCACCGCCGCATTCTCAATATATATACTGACTCCGGTATACTCATCAACCGCGAAGTTTTACGCATACAACAATGCGCATACGCAGTCGAGCATCACAAATCAGGATATTTCGGCGGCACAGAGCCTTGTCGGGACGTATATCGTCGTGCTGACGGGTGATACCGCGCTTCAGAAGATCGCAGCTGTCGCGGAAGTAAGCTATACTCCCGGTCAGCTACGCGGGATGATATCGGCAGGCTCAATATCAGGTACCGAAGTTTTCAAGATCACCGTTTCCAACAAAAGTCCCGCCGAGGCTCTGCGTATAGCCGAAGCGTTCGTCACGGTCGTGCCCGACGAGATCGAACGTGTGGTAAACGCGGGAGGCGTGAAGATAATGGACAACCCGAAGCTTGCGATCTCCCCCGATTCGCCGAATGTCATCAAGAACACCGTTATCGGCGGTGTAATCGGCGCGGTAATCTCATTTGCGATTTTCTTCCTCAAGGAGGTACTTGACGTTACCATTTACACGGAGGAGGACATCAGACGCGCGGTATCATACCCGATAATCGGACTTATCCCCACATTCAACACTGATGAAGAGATCGCCGCCGCAAAGAAAAAAGTCAAAAAGCGCAAAAAGTCCTCAGGCTACGACTCATACGACTCATCAAGCGGCAATACCTCCTACAGCGACACTTCATTTTAACCTCACCGATGTATTTCGGTTGAAAGGCTTGTTCAAATGAACTTTGAAAGAAACTATAATAAAAAGCTGCTTACGGATTCTTCTCCGTTTGCCATAAGCGAAGCGTTCAAGATGCTCAGGACGAACATGTTCTACACATCAAAGGGTGAAAGCTGCCCCATCTACGGCATCACTAGCTCCTTCGCCCATTCCGGCAAAAGTCTGATTATCTCAAACCTTGCAGTGTCGTTCGCCCAGCTCAACAAGCGTGTGCTTCTGCTTGACTGCGACCTTCGCAACGCCGTACAGCACAGAATATTCAACATTGAGCGCGGCGGCGGAATCAGCGAGCTGCTTGCCGGAAGCGACAACGCGATCGACAAGAGTCTGAAGGGTACTCAGTATCCGAATCTGAAGATAATCACCGCCGGAGGCACGCCCCCGAACCCAGCCGAGCTGCTCGCCTCAGACCGAATGATAAAGCTCATCGAATTTCTCAAGCATCACTTTGACATAATCTTCATCGACATGCCGCCTGTCGGTGTCGTCACAGACGCGGCGGTAATGACGGGTATCGTCACCGGATACGTTTTTATCGTACGCGCCGGTCTTGACGATTACCGCAGTCTCAAATATTCACTCGCCACAATGGAGCAGATGGAATCAAACATCGTCGGTATCGTACTCAATGACGTTGACATCAAGTCAGGGGCATACTACGGCGGTAAATACAGCAAATACGGCAAGTACGGTAAATACAAGCGCTACAGCTACTTCAGCAAGCACAAGCGTTACGACTACGGCTACAGCAGGTACGGACGTTACTACGGCAAATACGGCAAGTACGGTGCTGGCTACGGAGCGGGCGCAGGTTATGGTTACGGTCACACGCCGAAAAAGGAAAAGAAGTAATACGGCTTCCCTCACCGATTATCATTAAAGAGTGGTGATTATTTATGGACAGCTTTATTTACACTGATTTTCATTCACACATACTCCCCGGAGCGGATCACGGCTCGTCCGATACCGCGACTTCGGTTTCCCAGCTTAATCTACTTGCCGAAGCCGGCATCCGTCATGTCGTCGCGACACCTCACTTCTATCCGAACCGTGACAACGCCGAGCGCTTCCTTGAAAGGCGGCGCGAATCGGCTGACGAGCTTTGCGCATGTTTGACTGACGGGATGCCGGCAGTATACACAGGTGCCGAGGTGCTCGTCTGTGAGGGCATCGATCACATGCCGGGACTTGAATCGCTCTGCATCACAGGCACATCTACAATACTCCTCGAAATGCCGATTAGCAAGTGGAGCGATGATCTCATCGAGAGCGTGTTCAACGTACATTCGTCGGGGCTTTGCGCGGTGCTCGCTCACGTCGACAGATACCCGCACGAAATGTCCGAGCAGCTGATGTCGCTTGGCATACGCGCGCAGATAAACGTATCGGCGATGTGTACTCATCACTCGCGCAAGAACGTCTCCCGCTGGCTTGAGGCGGGGTGGATATGCGCCATCGGCTCAGACTTACACGGCGCGACAAAGCAGACGATGCGCGACTACCTCAAGGCGTGCGAGCTGCTTGATACATACTGCGAGTCCATCGACACGTCGGTGAACAGGCTTCTGGAGGGCGCGGTACCACTCACCCCGCACGCATAATTCTGAAATATCCGCCGTATGCGGTTATTAATAATTATTGCGCCGTAAATGCAACACGCGTGCAATTTATCACTAAGGAGATTTTTTATGGTAGAAATCAGACCTCAGACTGAAGACAACATTGTATATCGCAAGCAGCATTCCGTGTACAAGTACAACGGATGGCCGAGCGTTTGCAAAGATGACCGCGGTGTGCTATATGCCGTTGCCTCAAGCTTTCGTATTACGCACGTTGATCCCGCCGGAAAAAACTGCATGTATGTCAGCTTCAACGAGGGTAAAACGTGGACTCCCCCGATAGTTATCAACGATTCATATCTTGATGATCGCGACTCAGGAATTACATTTCTCGGAAACGGAAAGATGGTCTTTTCATGGTTCAGCCTCTTCTACGACGACTTCTGCGAGGGTATGCTTAATTACGATTGGTTGCCCGACATGGACAAGGCAGTAATAAAGGGTATCGGCAACAGCTGGAGGACTCTCCCCGAAGAAGAAAGAATCGACGGCGCTTATGTCAAGACTTCGGACGATTACGGCGTAACGTGGAGCGACCCCATCAAGGTACCGCTTTCCGCGCCTCACGGCCCTTCGGTAACGCGCGACGGCACTCTCATTTACATGGGCAAAGAAATGGATCCCCAGTACCTCGCACCTAATCCCATCGTGTTGTACACCAGCCGTGACGCCGGTAAGACATGGGAACACACGGGTACTGTTCCCGTCGGCGAGGACTGCGTCATCGAGAACATGCACGAGCCGCACGTAGTCGAGCTTCCGAACGGCAGACTTCTCGGCGCTATCCGTGTTCACGAAAGAAAAACAGAGCCTATGCTCTCCGTATATACCACCTTCTCGGACGATAAGGGCAAGACGTGGTCTGTCCCGAAGTGCATCGGTGTTGACGGACTTCCGCCGCACCTTCTCGTACACTCGTCCGGTGCTGTCATCTGCAGCTATGGCTGCCGTACAGAAGGCAAGCGCGCTGAGCGTGCCTGCGTAAGCTACGACGGCGGCGAGACATGGACTGAGGATTATGTCATTAACGATAAACCGTTCAGCACGGATCTCGGTTATCCCGCATCGGTCGAGCTCTCGGACGGCTCGATTCTTACGGTATACTATCAGAGTCTGCCCGATGAATGGAACTGCTCCGTCCTCTCGACGAAGTGGAGACTTCAGGGTAAATAAACAAGTGAAAACATAAGAGCCGGAGGGACTTTCCCTCCGGCTCATGTTATGTTCTGTAATTCTATCAATCGGCGACGATGAGCCGTCTTAGCGCAAGTACGTCGAGCATATTCACAAAGCAGTCCTCTTTTTGCATTCCCTTCGACTGTGTTTATTCTCGAAATTACCCCCGACGTAAATTCTCTCAGTTGAATCATGTCTACGAGGTTGAATTTGCGGTCTGAGTTTATGTTGCCGTCAACAGGCCGACCGCCTAATGCACTTTCACGTGGTTTTCCGCACGATTAAGTCAAAATGCCGTCAAACTGTTGCATTTTACAGAAGTCTGTGCTATAATCCATGTATAATTCATCCATGCGGAGGTAAATATGGACTGCTTATTCTGTAAGATAATCGCCGGCGACATTCCGTCGGACAAGGTATATGAGGACGACATGATTCTTGCATTCCGCGACATCAATCCCGAAGCGCCCGTTCATATACTCGTCGTGCCGAAAACGCACATTGCGTCAATGAACGATGTGAACGACGGCAACATCGATTGCGTTCGGCACATCATGCTTAAAATCCCGGAAATCGCGGCGTCTCTCGGACTTAAGAACGGCTATCGCGTGATCTCAAACTGCGGTGCTGATGCGGGGCAGTCGGTCGGACATCTTCATTTTCACATTTTAGGCGGAAAGAAGCTTCCACTGAAGCTCGTTGAGGCGGAGTAATGCTGACCCAGAAGCAAAAAGTTATTGTGATGATAGTCATTGTAGCCTTATCTTTCGCTGCATTTATCGTAGGATATGCGCTGCTTCCCGATGTGCTCACCGTACAGATAAACGAGCACGGTGAAAGCACAACCACAATGCCCAAGTTTATCGGGCTGCTGCTTCCCTTCCTGCTCAGTACGATTCCGGCACTGCTTTATTACAAACTCAATTCCGGCAAGGCTCTGTTCGTATCGGTAGTCGGGATCGTCGTTTTTCTGCTTGAGTTTGTGATCAATCTCGAGTAAAAAGATACATAAAAAACAGCATCAGTGACCCGGGCGGTTACTGATGCTGTTTTTTCATTAATTTAGATAGGATACGAATCTCACGGCGGCTCCGTCCTTGTAGTACACACGCGGAACACGCCGCCCAATATTACAGATAAGCTCATAATTGAAGGATGCGGCAGGTGCGGCGACCTCCTCGACCGATATGAACTCATCACCGTCATGTCCGATGAGCGTTACCCTGTCGCCGACACATACACCGGGCACACCGGTCACGTCGACCATGAACTGATCCATGCAGACACGTCCGAGTATCAGGCAAATTTTTCCGCCGATTATCACCTTACCGATATTCGACTGCGCACGCGGATAGCCGTCGCCATAACCTGCGGATACCGTCGCAACGACCGTGTCGTGCCGTGTGATGAACGTCCGACCGTAGCTTATCGCGCGTCCCGACGGTATAGTCTTGACGTGCGTAATGTACGAAATCAGCTCAAGCACAGGGCTGAGCGGAAATGTATCATGCGCCACCTCATCCGACGGATACAGCCCGTACAGAATGATTCCCGCGCGCGCCATATCGTAGAAAGACGACGGCATCTCCATGATTCCGGCGCTGTTATTTAGATGCTTCAGCGGAGGATTTACGCCGCGTGCGGCGAGCATCCCGACAAATTTATCAAACAGCTCATGCTGACGTTCAGCCTCAGTTTTATCAGCCGCGTCGGAGGTTGAATAGTGGCTGAATATTCCCTCGACTAATATTCCCGGAAGTGCCGGGATTTTCTTTGCAACATCCGCGTCACTGTCAGTAACCTGAAATCCGATGCGCGACATTCCAGTATCTACCGCTATATGTATCTTCGCGGCTTTACCCGCTTTCTGCGCCGCTTTACTTAACTCTGCGGCATTGTCATAATCAAATACCGTCAGTGTTATGTCATGCCCGATAGCCTTATCAAACAAAGCTTCCGGCGTATATCCGAGCACAAGCACAGGCGTCGTGATTCCCGCGCGACGGAGTTCAAGCCCCTCGCTTACATCGGCGACACCGAAGTATGCCGCGTCATTTTCAAGCGCTCGTGCAATCTCGACCGCTCCGTGACCGTAAGCGTCAGCCTTGATGATCGCCGCAAGCCGGGTACCTACCGGCAGATGCGACTTTATCAGTGCTACATTGTGCGCGAGTGCGTCAAGGTCAATTTTTGCGAATATTCTGAATTGTTTCTCGATATCGTTCTTTATATTCAACAGAATCGCCTCCATAGTTTTACTTTACATTTTTTATTTGCCGTCCTCGCCGTACTCGTGCCTCATCATGGCGAGAAGTCCCGTGTGACGGATGCTCTGTCGCTTGTTTGCGACCATATTCGCCACTATATCGCGGTGTCCGACAAGGATGACCATGTTCTCGGCACGCGTGACGGCGGTGTAAAACAGATTCCGCGTCCTGAGCATCGGCGGGCAGGAGTACATCGGTATTATCACGACCGGATACTCGCTTCCCTGACTTTTATGGACGGTGATGGCGTACGCGTGGTCGAGGTCATCGAGGTCTGAAAACTCGTACAGCGTTTCTCGCTCGTCAAAGGTAATGCGCATCATCTCGGCATCGTTGTCAATCTCATCTATGACACCGATGTCGCCGTTGAATATACCCGCGCCGTCCTTGCCGCCGCGCGTCCATTCAAGCGTGTAGTTATTGCGCACCTGCATGACTTTATCGCCCTCGCGGAACAGCACGCCGTGATGCTTTTTCTCCATTATCCCCGCTTTATGAGGGTTGAGCGCCTCCTGGAGATACTGATTGAGGCTTTCTGTGCCTGCGTCGCCCTTTTTCGACGGTGTTATGACCTGAATTTTTGATGTGATATCGCGTCCGAATGATTTCGGAAGTCTGTTTTTGCACAGATCCGCGATGGTCGGCGCAATGTTTTCGTCCCACTCACGGTTTAGAAAGAAGAAATCATTATTCTTTGATGTGAGGTCGGGTATATTTCCGTTATTTATCGCGTGGGCGTTGGTGACGATCAGGCTTTCCTTTGCCTGACGGAATATCTCGGTGAGGCGAACGGTGCTGAAATGCTCGGATGCTATCAGATCGGACAGCACGTTACCCGCCCCGACTGACGGAAGCTGGTCGATATCACCGATTATTATGAGCCTCGCTCCCGGCTTTACCGCGCGAAGCAGTGATTCCGTCAGCAGTGTATCAAGCATTGAAGCTTCGTCGATGATGATGACGTCCTCGTCGAGATAATCAGTCTCACAGCGTTTGAACTGCGGCGTATCCTTATCGTTATATTCCATCTCAAGCAGGCGGTGCACCGTGCGTGCCTCCGTGCTTGTCGCCTCACTCATTCGCTTTGCGGCACGTCCCGTAGGTGCGGCAAGCGCGACTTCAAGGCCGAGATGCGTGAAAATCGAGATGAGGCATTTGATGACAGTCGTTTTTCCCGTACCCGGTCCGCCGGTGAGTATCATCACGCCGCTCTCAAGTGCCGCCGTTATCGCGTGGCGCTGCTCCGCCGCATAGGTCATTCCCGTTTCGGTCTCCGACTGCAGAATCAGCCGCTCAACGTCCTCCCTTACGATTACAGGACACATTTTGCGTATGCTCTCAAGCTTCTTTGCGATATACAGCTCCGCATTATAATACGACGGGATAAAGATAAGGTCTGCGGAGGTTTCGCCGTCGTGAAGCAGCATCAGTCTGCCGTCGGCTATCATAGTGCGAAGTACCGCGTCAACCTTATCGGGTGCGACACTCAGAAGTGCGGACGCCGACTGAACAAGCTCCGTCGGAGCAAGGCAGGTATGACCGCATTTCACGGCTTCGCTTGTCAGCGCGTAGCACAGTCCCTCTGCGATTCTGTCGGGTGAATCCTTTGATATGCCGAGCGAATCGGCAAGCGCGTCAGCACGGATAAATCCGATACCGCAGATGTCACCGCACAGACAGTATGGATTTTCGCGTATGCGTTCAACCGCGCTGCCGCCCCATCTTTTATATATACGCATCGTCGCGGCAGGCGGTACATGCTCACCGCAGAGCATCATAAGGCTGCGCATGTTCGCAATCGAAGTGAAGCTGTCGTGTATCTCCGCCGCTTTTTTCGGCGATATGCCGGATATTTTTGTCAGCCAGCCGTGGTGATTTTCTATTACATCAAAAGCGTCGCTGCCGAATTCCGCGACTATCCGCTTTGCAGTCTTCGGCCCTATTCCCTTGATAGTCCCACCCGAGAGATAGCGGCATACGTCCTCATCGGTGGTCGGCAGGTTACGCTCGTATGAGACGACCTTGAACTGTTTGCCGTAGGTGGAATGTGTCTCCCACTTCCCGACTGCCGTGATGCTGTCGCCCTCGCTTATATACGCCATGCTTCCGACAAATACGACAGGCAGTGCGTCGGACTGCTCGACCTCGCAGACGGTGTATCCGTTCTCGTCATTACGGTATAAAATCGAAGCGACGGTGCCGGACATATTCACGCATTCGTCAGTTCTTGCTGTCTCCATTGCCGCCTCCCGATTTATTTTTACTCTGTGTATCAGTCAGAACATATGTCTATTATACACCGAACAGATGTGCCTGTCAATCTCAGGGCGGAAAACCGATGCAAAATATTCCGCCTCAATGTTACGGCTCGGAAGCACATTGTACTTACGAATATACCGGCGCTCCGGTCTCCGCTGACGCCGCGTGTATATCGTAGCTCAGAAGTGCATCGCGCGCATGAATTCATCGGCGAATCCGTCCGTCTCGGCAAGATTTATGCAGACAGCCTTTGCTGCAATCTCTTCAGCATCAGCACAAAGTGAATCGTTAAGCAGCATCACCGCACCCGCAAGCGAAGTATTGCCCGCGAACCTTATCTTCGGTGCAAGCTCATACGGAAGCATACCGATGCGCGCAACGTTCAAAGGATACAGATGCGTACCGAAGCCTCCGGCAATATAAACTTCATCGATGTCTGCCGTATTTACCCCCGCGTATTTCATAAGTGTCACGCATCCTGCTGATATCGCGGCTTTTGCAAGCTGTATCGCGCGTATATCGGATTGCATCAGGAACACGTCGTCAGTAAGATTTACCCTGTCTTCATCAAGCGTTCCGTCGCTGTCAAGCTCGCCTGATTCGAGCAGTGCTGCGATAAGATCGACGATGCCGCTTCCGCATATGCACACGGCGGGTTTGTCGCCTACCGTATGGAAAGTGATTTTATCATTTACCATCGTCACCGAGTCGATCGCACCGTCGGATGACTGACCGCCGCAAGTGATGCCGCCGCCCTCGAACGCAGGCCCTGCCGCGGCTGACGTGCAGTACAGCTTGCCGTCCTTTATCAGTACGGTTTCACTGTTCGTGCCGATATCAAGGAACAGCACTGTTTTATTAT
>CAZMRH010000062.1:6226-10499 GCA_964568705.1 uncultured Lachnospiraceae bacterium | reverse complement strand
AAGATAAAATTGCACGGCGAGTGCAATTTTCTTTGCAGGTGAGCCTTCGCTTACAACAAACCCCAGAAGGGGGCTTCGGGGGAAAGCTTTCCCCCTGAACGGCTTTTGGTTACTTTTCTCCGCAGAAAAGTAACAAGAAAAAACCCGTTATGGGTATCAGCATAGTTATGCTTTACGCAAAGCGGGTTGGTGTCCGAGCGACACCGCCGGACTTAACGGGCAGCTTGCGAAAAGTAACAAGAAAAAACCCGTCATGGGTATAAACAGATTAACAATATAAACAAAGCAGGTTGGTGTCCGAACGACATCCGCAGACTATGTTATAAAACATTAAATAAGAAAATACGTCATGGGTATAGGCAAAGTACCGCTATAAGCAAAGCGGGTCGTTGTCCGAGCGACTTAACCGATACGCGGCGAGCGGATAAAAACCCCATCCATACTTTCGATAAAATGTGACGTGCCGTACACACGAGAACCCTCCTAAATTGAAAATTTTTCTGAATTATTGCCTAAGCTATTGCAATTATCGGAAAATGTGGTATACTTAACTTAGGTAAATGGAGAGTGTGCGACGCGCATACGCCGTTATAACTACAGATATTTACAAGGGAGATGGAATTATGGAAACAAGAGAAAAGAAAATCAGCGTAACAAAGGTAATTATCATCGCGGCAACCGTTGCCGTTACACTTGCGGCGGCGCTGTTCCTTTTGTACAAACTGCTTAAGAAATACTTTAAGGTGTCGGTTGAATGCGGTGACTGCGACAGCTGCGACGATTGCTTCTGCGACGACCTCGACTGCTGCTTTGACGACGAGGACTATGTCCCCGAATGCAGCATCGCCGATGACGATGAAGAAGTAGAAGAAAAAGAAGACAAATGATTAAAAATGACCGGCGGTACAGTGATGTACCGCCGGTTTTTTGTTTTTATTACGATATGCGCTTACAGCCTCAGCGCAAGCCCGCCGAGTGCGGCAAGCAGCGTCGGTACGGATATCGCCGCGCCGTATTTTATGTATGCCGCGTATGAAAATTTTACGCGCTGCTCCTTCAGTATTCCCGACCACATTATCCCCGCCAGCGCACCGACGGGAGTCAGCACTGCGCAGATGTTCGACCCGATTATCGAGGCGTAGGCGGCACTCTCCGCTATCGCCGACGGCGCCCCCGCTTCTATTGCCGAGAACAGCACGCTCATGGGTATGTTGTTGATGAGGTTGGCGGTCAGAAATGATGCTGCACCGTATTCGATGAGCGTGTGCGATGTGCCGAACAGTGATGAGATAAACCGAGTCACACCTGCGTTTTCAAGCGCGAGTACAAGCACGAACATCGAGATGACAAACGGCACAAGCTCCCACGGCATTCGCAGAAGGCTCTTTTTTACCGCGGGCGCGCAGCCCTTTCTGAACAGTCTCCTCACAGCCGAGCACACGGCAAGACTTACCGCAAAGCCGAGCGTGACCGGCGACAGCTCAAGTCCGATGTACGACGATACGGTCAGAAGCGCAGTACACGCGCCGAGATGCACAAGTCCGAGAATGAGCGCGCCGCGGTCGTCGATACCGACATTTTCGGGAACGGGCGAGAGCTTCATGGAAAGCGATTTGCGGAATATCAGATACAGCAGTACGAAGGACGTAAGTCCGCCGAGCAGCGTCGGCAGCACCATAACAGATGCGTATCGCATGAAGCTGATTCCGCTCGCCGACGCAAGGTAGATGTTCGTGGGATTGCCTATCATCAGAAACATGCTCCACGTGTTCGCCGCCACGAATTCGGCAAACAGATACGGCTTTGCGTCTATGCCCGCGCTTTTCGAGAAGTAACAGATGAACGGCGTGAACGTCAGTATGATTATATCGTTCGAGGTGAACACCGTCAGCACCGACACGGTCAGGTACAGATAGACGAACAGCGCCATCTGGCTTGTGCCCGCGCGCCTCAGCGCCGCATTCGCAAGATAGCGGAAGAAGCCCGCCTCGTCAAGGTAGACCGACATGAACGTCATCGACAGGAACAGCACGACTATTTTTACTGGATTTACGGCGGTGTCGGCGCACAGCCCCTCGATAACACCGGAAAGAGGAACAAGTCCCGTACATATAAGCACCGCCGCACCTGTCAGCGGTACTGCCCAGTAAAGGCTTACCTGAGCTTTTCCGACCGTCACCGACGGCTTGATAAGTACCGCCGCGACCAGCAGTACGCAGGTAAGAAACACTATTGCGATGACTGCTTCCATGCGTGCCCTCCGAATCAAAATCGTATCATTATATCACGCAGCCCGCGGCAAGTCAAGCCCATGCGGACACAAACCGAAAATCTCAAAATCTGTTGACTTTGTGTTAAAATTATTGTATAATGAATGTGCATTTACATTCATTTTTTATCCGGAGGACTGAAATTGAAAAAACATAACTGCAAATCAGCCGTTCACAAACTGAAGCGACACCTAAGCGCGGCACTCGCGCTCGTGTTTGTCGTATCGTCCTTCATCATCTCACCCCTCGCGATGCCCGATACGACGGACCTTGCGAACGGTATCGCAATCTTTGACACTGAGGAGTCGGTAAGTCTTCTGAACCTCAATCAGCATGTCTCGGTGTCGTATAATGCGGAGGATACCTGCGCCACATTGACGTGTTCGGCGGGCAGTGATCCGTTTGTCGCAAAGTATTTCGCAAATGACGGCATAATGCTTTCGGCGGACACCTACAAATACGTTGTTATTACATATAAAATCCCGACGTCAGCCGCGTCAAATGCCGCTTCGGGCGGTCAGCTTTTCTACGCGGCGGGCGACTTTTCCGGCATCACCTCGGGAAACTTCGTCAATCTCGCGTATACGGCGGACGGAAGCTATCATTCCGTCACCGCCGATATGTCGACAAACGCCAAGTGGTATGGGACGCTGAACGCCCTGCGTTTCGACATTTTCAACAGCTGTACGACTGCCGGTACTTTGTATCTTGACTCAATCATCCTCGCAAAAGACGCCGAGGAAGCAAGTCATACCGCGGCTTACCGCTCGGCTATCGCCAATCACCTCCTTCCGCCCGTGTTCGACATCACCGTTGATTTCGACACATCGGACGAACTTGCTAAGATCAGCGCGGGTGCGTATTCGGCAATGCGCGGCGACGCGACCGGTGACGGCACAATCAACATGGTGGACGTGCTTACAATGAGACTTTACATGGTCGGCAGAGCCGTAATCGCGAACCGCGATACGGCTGACGCGAACGCGGACGGACGCATCAACACCTCAGACCTGCTCCGCATACGCCGCATCATCTCCGGATACACCGATCCGCTGACGATAAACTTCACGGCGTACGAAACGTCACTGCTCACATCGGGCGGTGCGCTGCTTACATCAACCAACTCCGGCTCGACTCCCGCGTTCGTCACGGTCGACGTGTCCGACAAAGCGGTCGACACCAGCACATATAACTACGCGGTCGTCACGATGATGAGTGAGACGGGGGCTGCGGCGACAGGTGCGGGAATCAGGTGGATCATGTCCGACGGCACGACGATCGACGCGGGAAGCGCGGCAATGTCCGGCGACGGAAGATACTGCGCGACCGTACTTCCGATACCGTCCGACGACGCGCTGACGGTAGACAGCGTGCGCATCACTCCCGTCGGCTCCGACGGAACGCTTGCGGCAGGTGAGTCGTTAGTGCTCGAGGAGATACTGTTCTGCGCGGCTGACACCTACGCTTCCGAATACGCGGTGAATCATACGCGGCTTCTCAACATAAGCCTCCTGCCCGCAACACAGACGCTCATGCTCGACAATTCCGGCGTAATGCCGCGCTTCAGTGCGGCGAAAAACCTTGCTGCATCCTTTACGGCTGGCGAGAACGCGGTCACGCTTACCGCAACCTCTGCGGACGACCCGCACATCACCCTCGATCTTAAAAATATCAACGCGGATCTTACCGCCGACATATATAAATATGTAACTCTCAACTACCGCGTACCATCGACCGCATCGGCATCGGCGACACAGCTTGAAGTGTTCTTCTGCGCGGGCAGCACGACGAATCCGACGGTGGGTTACTCAAAAATCGTGAGTGTCACGCGCGACGGCGCATATCATGCGGTGACGATGGATCTGTCGGGCGAGTCGTGGTGGAACGGAAACATCAACGCCATCCGTATCGACGCTTTCGTATCGACTGCCGCCGGTGACAGCATAGTCCTTGACAGCGTGGCGATATCGCGCACGAGAGTCGGCTCGCTTATTGCGGGTGAC
>CAZMRH010000062.1:0-6216 GCA_964568705.1 uncultured Lachnospiraceae bacterium | reverse complement strand
ATGGACCAGCGACAGACCGGGTGCTGCGATAAGCTTCAACGGCACGGCAAAGACGCTTCATATGGCGGGCGCGTCCTCGGTAGCGGTAAATCAGGCGACTGGTGCGGCAAGTGCGACGTTCACCGGAAGCATGATTATGGCGTTCGAGGGAGTATCGGCGGAGAGCTTCAACCACTTCACGCTCGGCTTTACAAGTACCGCTATGCTCCGTGCGACAGTCTACTACGTCATCGACGGCGTTGAGGTGTCCGACCTGTTCTACCTTGAGGGGGGCAGCAATTTGAGCTTCTCCGCACTCATCACCAAGTATTTCGACAAGAAGTGCGCGTCGGAGATCTCGCTCATCGAATTCTCGCCCATCAGTGTATCGTCTGCAACGGTGACGCTCACCTCGGTCACGACAAATACCGAACCGAAGTACAACTTCACCACACATTACTTCAATAACGGCATCTACAAGATAGGCTTCCGTCTCGACATGGGCGGCGGTATCAGCTATCTCGAACGCCTGAACGACGGCAGTACCGCATACGGCAACCTTCTCAACGATTGCGATACCGGCAGACTTGTACAGCAGTCGTACTACGGCATCAAGGGTGCGCCTTATGAGCCCGGTTACTGGGCCGGCAGCAAGTGGGTGTACAATCCCGTACAGGGCGGTGACAGCCACAACGTGCCCTCTCGCATTATCGATTTCGAGATGGACTCGACGCACGTGTACGTCAAGACTCAGCCGATGGACTGGGCAAAGAATAACAGCATACTCCCGTGCTACATGGAGAACATGTACACAATGACAAATACTTACGTCAAGGTCGAGAACCGCTATGTCGACTTCTCCGGCTACACGCACGACGAGGGCTGGCAGGAGCTTCCCGCATTCTACACCATCTCCGCGCTCAACAACTTCGTCTATCACAACGGAGACTCGGCGTGGACAGGCGGCCCGCTGATCCGTCGCAGCGACCTCATCTTCTGGGGTGAAACGAGTGAGCAGGCCTTCAATCTCAAGAGCACATCGGAATGCTGGAGCGCGTGGGTCGACAACAACGACTACGGCGTCGGACTGTATGTGCCGGGAGTTTACTGCTATCACGCCGGAAAGTTCGGTTACAACGGCTCGACCGACCCGGGTGATCCTGCGACGAACTACGTCGCACCGCGCAAGATGGTAACGATCAAGTGCGGCAAGCCCCTCACCTACAGCTACTTCATGACTGTCGGCTCGCTTTCGGAGATACGCTCGACGATCACGGCAAATCACACACTCATCAACAACTCGGCTCTGACGAGCTACTGATAAGAACCGAATAACAAAACAAGGGGCTGACGATTCGTCAGTCCCTTGTTTGTTTCTGTATTTGATCTATTCGTCAGTCTTTGGTGCCCGTATCACCGTCTGTGTGGGTATCATCGCCGTTACTGTCATCCGTATCGGTATCATCGTCGCCGTCGTATACGTCGGAATGCGTTGACATACCGCCCTCGGTACGTCTGCGCTCCTCCTCGCGTTTGCGCTCGTTTTCGGCTATCTCCGCGGCACGGCGCTCATTCTGCTCCTCACTGCGGCGGCGCTTTTCGGCGACCATCGCCTCAAGCTCCTGGACAGTAGGCTCACCTTCCATGATGAGCTTGAACTGTTCGCCGTCCATCATCTCATGCTCGACGAGGTACTCGGCGACAAAGTGCAGCTTACCCATATGATTGCGAAGTATCTGCTGTGCGACCGCGAACGCGTCGGTGACGAGCTTGTGTACCTCGGCGTCGATCTTCGCGGCGATCTCCTCGGAGTAATCGCGGTTATTCGAGAATTCCTTACCGAGGAATACCTCCTCATGACCGCTTCCGAACAGTATCGGGCCGAGCTCATCGCTCATTCCGAGCTGCATTACCATCTTCTTGGCTATCTGCGTCGCGCGCTGGATATCGTTTGACGCGCCGCCCGATATGTCGTCGAAGATTACCTTTTCAGCCGCACGTCCCCCGAGCAGCATCGATATCTGCTGTTTGAGCTCCTCCTTGTACACGCTGAACTTATCCTCCTCGGGAAGGTTGAGCGTGTAGCCGAGTGCGCTGCCGCTGGGGATAATCGAAATCTGGTGAACGGGATCGATGAGCGGGAGAACATGCGATACTATCGCGTGTCCCGCTTCGTGATACGCCGTCTTGCGCTTCTCGCTCTCCTTGATGCGCATCGACTTCTTCTGCGGACCTGCGATCACCTTCGTGAACGCGTCCTGAATATCTTCCATGCCGATCAGCGATTTGCCGCGTCTTGCCGCAAGCAGTGCCGCTTCATTAAGCAGGTTTGCGAGATCGGCTCCCGTAAATCCCGCGGTGGATTTTGCGACTACTGCAAGATCGACCGAGCTTTCAAAAGGCTTGTTGCGGCTGTGAACCTTCAGTATCTCCTCACGTCCGTGAATGTCGGGCGCGCTGACGGTGATCTGCCTGTCAAAGCGTCCCGGACGGAGCAGTGCCGGATCAAGTATATCGGGGCGGTTGGTCGCGGCGATGACTATGACGCTGTCATTTGAACCGAAACCGTCCATCTCGACGAGAAGCTGGTTTAAGGTCTGCTCACGCTCATCGTGACCGCCGCCGAGTCCCGCGCCTCTGTGTCGCCCTACCGCGTCGATCTCGTCAATGAAGACAATCGATGCGTGGCTCTTACGCGCAGTCTCAAACAAATCGCGAACACGGGATGCACCGACACCGACGTACATTTCAACGAAGTCGGAGCCTGAAATCGAGAAAAACGGTACGCCCGCCTCCCCCGCGACTGCCTTTGCAAGCAGTGTCTTACCTGTTCCGGGAGGGCCTACAAGGAGTACGCCGTGCGGGATCTTCGCACCGAGCTTGGTGAACTTCACCGGATCGCGCAAAAATTCCACGATCTCCTCAAGCTCCGCCTTTTCCTCATCAGCTCCCGCGACATCGGTGAAATACACCTTCTTCTTCTCACTTGAGCCGAGCTTCGCCTTGGCGCGCCCGAACGAATTAATCTTTGAGCCCTTGCCGCCCGTCGCCTGATTCATCATGAACCACCACAGTGCGATGAACACGATGAAGATAATGACGTACGGCAGGAAGCTTACCCACCACGGAAGCGTGACGGGCGCGGGATAGTCGTAGCTTGTGATGATGCCCGCCTCGTACTGTTCGTTGATGAGGTCGCCGACATCGTTTATAAACAGTGACAGGTCGCGCAGCTGATAGACCTCGGTGGCGGTCGAGCCGTCATCCTTCTTCAGCTTCAGTTCGATATAGTTCTCATCGTCGACGACGAATGAGGTGACCTGTTCATTCTTGAAGTAATTCACTACATCGCTGTAGATTATCTCCTCCGTCTTGTTGCCGTTCCAGAGTGCGGCAGTCGAAATGATTATAACGGCGATGACAACAACGTAGAAAATAACGACGCGCAGATTTTTTTTCATTCTCTCCTCCTCAGTGCCGGGTAATTCAGTCAGCAGGTGCGCAGAGCCTTACTTTGTGTAGATTTCTTTTTTCAATACGCCGACGTACGGCAGACTGCGGTACTTTTCGGCGTAGTCAAGCCCATATCCCACGACGAATTCGTCGGGTATGACGCGTCCGGTGTAGTCGGGGTTGAAGTCGACCTCCCGGCGCGAGGGCTTATCGAGCAGTGTACAGGTGCGCACGCTTTTCGCACCGTTGATTTTCAGATATTCCGTAAGATATGACAGCGTGCGTCCGCTGTCGATGATATCCTCGACGATGAGGATGTCGCGCTCCGAAAGATCGGCGCGGTGCAGGTCAAGCAGGATGTTGACACGTCCCGAGGTAGCTGTGCCGCCCGCGTAGGACGATACCTTCATGAAGTCTATTTCGACGGGTATCGTGAGTGCCTTCATCAGGTCCGCCATGAACAGAACACTTCCCTTGAGTATGCCGAGCAGAAGAAGCTTCTTCGACGCGTAATCGTTGTCGATCTTCACCGCGATAAGCTCGACGGTGCGCTCAAGCTCGTTTTCGTCAAGCAGTACCTTTTCTATATCGTTGTCCAGTATTTCCGTGTGCACAGTGAGCCTCCGGTTACAGTGATGATTTTTCGCAGAAAGTAATATACAGTGTGCTCTTGCCGCATGTGTCCGCATTGTCCGCGTCACGCACCGGAAGTCCGGGTACGCAGATTATGCCGCGCCCGTCGCAGATAACCGGCAGACGGTCGCGTTCACTCACGGGGATATGCCTGTCGCAGAGCAGCTTTTTGAGCCGGTGCGTATGACCGCCGTAGAAAAGCGTGTCGCCGTCCCGCCTCGTCCGCATAAAAAGATTACCATATATATTACCACGGTACATATTTTCTTTCAATAGGTTTTTGTAAATATTTTTTTCGGAAACCCCGCCGTTATTCTCATTCCGGGCGATTGTGACAGTGTATTTCCCGAAGTCGAATTTACCCCCCGATTCAGGTACATTTACGATAACGTCGGACGTAGTATCATCCGGCTCGTCCGCCTCATCCTGACGCACAAACGCCGACATATCACCGCCGCATACAAAGCGTACTCTGTCGGGAACGCACGACACACCGCCGCCCGCCGATGCGATAAGCGCGGCGCACGATACGATATGTACATATGAGAGATCGGTCGCCTCACCTCTGCACGCACGGTACATCGACGTAAGCGCGCGCGGGAGAAGCGCGTCGGGAAGCTGCCGGAGAAGTGCTGTCGGCACGGATGCCGAGCCTGAATATTCGCCGAGTGCGTCGGCGGTGCATTTTTCAAGATATGAGTTTTCGGCGCGGACTGTCGACGCAAGTCTCAGTGCCGCATCTGCCGCACGGGGATTCAGCGACACGGCGGCGGGGATGATGTCGTGACGGATGTAGTTTCTGGTGTAATCATCACACAGATTCGTCGAATCGGTGACGTAGTCGATTCCGAGTTCGGCGCACATCGCGCGGATCTCGTCTGACTCATACTTAAGCATCGGGCGGACTACAGCCCCGCGCATCGGTGCGATCCCTGCAAGTCCCGCGCTGCCCGAGCCGCGGATGAGATTAAAGAGCACTGTCTCAAAATTATCGCTTGCGTTATGCGCGGTCGCGATGAGGATGTCGCTTGCGTCACATTCAAGCTCATCTGCAAGTTCGCTTCGGCATTCATCAAAGAAAGCGTAGCGCTCGCGTCTGGCACATTCCTCCGTGCCTCGCTTTTCAGCCGATGCGATCGCGGGAATGTCTCTCTGTGACGTAAACAGGCGCACACCGTATTTTTCGCATGTGTCAATGCAGAATTTCTCGTCGCGTGCCGCCTCATCGCCGCGGATCATGTGATTGAGGTGCGCGGCGCATATAATCGTTCCGGTATTCCCGAGGTATTCGCGGAGAAGATACAGCATCAGTGACGAGTCCGCGCCGCCCGAATAGCCCGCGATCACAGCCGCAGCTTTTGACAGCGGTGCGTCAAGTCCGAGCCGGCGAAGTGACGCCGCAAAGCGCGACACCCGCTCATAACATCCGTTTTCCACGCGGACACCTCCGTTTATATTTTATTTATTTTTCGTTTGATTTATGTATGAGTACATCGGCATACAGCGCGAACCCGGATATCAGCAGGGCGCTCATCGCGGCGGACTCAAGCATTCCCCGGACGACGGCGCCTGTGTAAAAACGGCAGCCGAAGTAGTCTGGATTTCCCGCTATCACCGCCGCGGTAAAGAGCCCCACGATGACGGCGGTATAGGCGAGCTTCACGGCACGGTGAAGCAGGATAAGTTGTTTGTTCATTTCATTATACCCCTTTTTCAGTGTAATTACAAGTGGCACAGGATTGTCCGCCTGCGGATTTATGCGGAATCCGAATCCGCGGACCGCGTGTTTGGCGGGCTCGCTCGGACACCGACTTGTTTTGTTTATAGCTTCACTCTGTTTATACCCATAATGTATTTTTCTTCTTTGTGTTTCTCACCAAAGTCTGTATGTATCGTTCGAACTCCAACCTGCTTTGTTTAAATCGTTACTTTGCGAATACCCATGACGGGTTTTTTCTTGTTACTTTTCTGCGGAGAAAAGTAACGGGCAGCCGTTCAGGGGGAAAGGATTCCCCCGAAGCCCCCTTCTGGGAAAGCTATGCGAAAGTTAGGTGGTGTCGTTCGGACACCAACCTGTTTTGTCTAAAGCGATTCTTTGCGTATACCCATGACGAGTTTTTTCTTGTTACTTTTCTGCGGAGAAAAGTAACC
>CAZMRH010000061.1:482-10712 GCA_964568705.1 uncultured Lachnospiraceae bacterium | reverse complement strand
TACAACAAAGCGGTTTCAGAATGTTAATCCTGAAACCGCTTTGTCTTCGGTCTGACAGGTACAGCTTCGGCTGTACCTGTTTTTCGGTATTTATTCGTTATTCGGTTTCTTCCCTGTCCGCGTCGTCTTTCACCTCATTGTAATACGGGTCGATCATCACCTGTTTTATTTTCGGGAAAGCCGCGTAAGTTCCCATGAACGCGCACAGCGAGAACAGTATGATGAACGGAAGAATCAGACCGAGAGGTATGAATATCATGGTTAGCAGATAATCAAGCACGCATACGACGATTACACCGAGAAGTGCCATGACATTGCGCTTTATTCCGAGAATCGCAAAGTAGACAGAATTCTTGATGAGTTTGAAGATCGACAGATCGAACGTCAGCATCATGAGGTATGTGTACAGTCTTGCGAAAAAGTAGAACACTGCCATCGCATAGCTCATGTAGTACATGATGCCGAGCACCATGTCACCGTTCATCACCAAGCCGAACCAGCGTATGTCGTAGACGAGCATCGCTATTATTAGCAGATCGAACACTCCGAATATCAGACTTTGCTTAAGGTTGCGCTTTATCGCATACCAGAAGTCCGACCAGACGTAGACAGGCTCACCACGGATTATATTGCGCATGATATAGGACATACCGACGTTTACGGGGCCGAAGGTGATCAGGCACAGAAGCATCAGCCCGAAGAAAACGTATGACAGCGTTGTGTAGTAAGATTTTGTCGTCACTTCACCCCATACGGAGAACAGCGCCGCCACAGACGGTGAATCTGTCAGGCGCGTTATTCCCAGGAGCGGCGCGTAGACCGTATGATACGGCTCGACGTGCGATACGGTCGTATAACCGAGTGCGAAGATACCGAACAGCGCCGGAAAGTTGCCGGCAATCATTAATAAGTTAAGAGAAAACAGCTTGTTTATAGAGCGCGCGGTAAGCTTGAAGAAATTCGCAAGCGTCGGCTTTTCGATAACGCGCAATTCACCTTTGTCAACGCCCTTGCCGTCAAGCGAATAAGCGCGTGAGAACAGGTTGAACCTTTTCTTTTTTACGTCCTTGTCGTTCACGTTTTACCTCACGGATATCACAGCAGAATGAGCTGTGGTATGATTTTCAGAAGAATAATTAAGCCGCCGAGTGCGGAGAAAATAAGCAGTTGCATGGGAACAAGTCTGGAATTACGCAGTGCGCGCCGCCGTCCGTTGAACTCGCGGAGTTTGTAGGAGAAGATGACCGACGAAGCGGCAAGACACATGAAAACCACGGTCGCCGCGAAATACGACGCTGTCATCACGCCCATTATCGGCGGCTTTCCGGAGACCACATTCATTGAGAGTGCGACTCCGGCGATAAGCCCGCGATACATTATCACGGCTGAACAGAGCTGTACAGGAAATAAGGTGAAACCCGCCGCGAATATCACCGCAAGCTCTATAAGGTCGGATGCGGTCAGCGACACAAGAGAACGCACCGTCGTCATGACGCTCGCGCCTTTTGTGAATACCGAGCGCATACCCTCCGCCGTATAACCTACGGATGAGCCGAAGCAGATGCCGGCGATAAGCGGTACGAGAAAGGCGGCGGTGAATATCAGAAGATACATTACAGACGGATGCGAGCGCAGAAGTCCCGGCTCGACAGTGCGCGTTCCGTTATCGCAGGTGTTGTCCATATTTTACCTCACCGTGAAATCATTCGTTGGATATCGGTAAATTATATTCGGACTCATCCTGAAGTATACGCTTATTTACCCGACAGCTCATCCGCACGGCGGCGGCACGCGTCCATCGCATCGGTGACCGTACCGTCGAAATTCGTATCGTCGAATACGGCAAGTGCTCGCTCGGTAGTGCCGTTCGGTGATGCAACTGCCTTGACAAGCGCCGCAGGTGACATTTTTTTATCTATAAGCAGTTTACCCGTACCGATAGCGGTACGACTTACCATTTCGCATATCGCTGCGTCATCAAAGCCCGAAAAGCCGTTGTCCTTCGCCCACTTACACATGTCGTCGATAAATCTCGCGAAATACGCGACGGAGCTTGACGTTAGCGAGGTCATGGGATTGAGGAGATCTTCGGTCGTCTCGATTGCGTAACCCGCAACGGAGAAGAACGACATCGCAAGCTTCATCTGCGCGTCACTGACGGATGTACCGCGGCAGAGTGCGCTGACTCCCTCGCCGACCATCAGCGGTGTATTCGGCATCACGCGGACGACTGATGAATTCGGAAGTGCCGCTTCGATTCGAGCGATTGTCACACCTGCGGCGATGGAAACAAACAGCTTACCGCCGCAAACAGGCGCGATCTCGTCAAAAAGTCCGTCGATCTGCTGAGGCTTTACGGCGATTATCACCGCGTCGGACGCTTTGACCGCGTCGGCGGCCGATGATGCGTTGTTACAGCCGAGTGCGGTATAAGCGGCGCATTTGTCGGCCGTTTTATCGAATACGGTGATGCTGTCATTCTTGCAGAGCGCGGCGCCGATGATACCGTGAAGTATCGCGCCACCCATATTACCCGCGCCGAGAAGTGCGATTTTCCATTCGTTCATTTTTCCACCCCAATCGTATTTACTGAAATTATATTTTACCATAAAACGCGGCGGTAATCAATACATTTACGTAAAATTCAGCAAAGCTCAGGCTCGGATTCGATTATCACTGCGTTTCCGGTGAGCGACACGTCCGAAAGTCCCGACGGAATCAGCCAGCTTTCGCCCTTTGCAAAGCTGTATTCGATACCGTCCGAGCGAATCACGCCCGAACCATCGAGTATGAGGAGCGAAATGAAGCGGGTGCCGCATGTAAGGCGTGCAGCACCGCCGTTAAGTGTCAGAAGTGACGCGCTGAAGCGTCCGCAGTCGGCAAGGACTTCGGAATGTGCGCCGTCATCACACGATACCGTATCGCGGCTGTGGCTGAAGCGCATTTTATCAAGTTCTGATTTTGTGTACGCGCGTATCACGTTGAGTGCCTTTTCCGTATGCAGCTCGCGCGGTTTTCCGTCAAGTCCCGGTCTGCCGTAATCGTAGATGCGGTAAGTGAGGTCGGAATTTATCTGTACCTCGGCAAGCGTGATTCCCGCTCCTATTGCGTGGATGTGTCCCGACGGGATGAAGAAGCAATCACCCGGCTTCGCTTCGACATAATTAAGCATCGGTGTTATGTCGCCGTGAGCCGACTTAGCAAATTCATCCACTGTCACACCACCCTGTAATCCGTATGCGATCTTTGCACCCGCTTCGGCACGCAGCACATACCACATCTCGACCTTGCCGCGTTCGCTTTCGTGAGCTGCGGCATACGCGTCATCGGGATGCACCTGTACGGACAAATCCGACGCGGCATCGATGAGTTTGATTAGCAGTGGAAAGTCGCCGTCAGCGTATGCGGCGATGCCGCACTCTCGGTAGTAATCGGAAAGCGTCATTCCGGCGCACGCGCCGTTAAGTATCGTGTTCACCACGCCGGTCCGGCAGGTCAGCACCCATTCCTCGGCGATAAGGCCGAACGGTGCGGTGTAGCCGTACATTGATTTGAGCCTCTTGCCGCCCCAAACAAGCTCGCGCGGTACGGGTGACAGGTTAAGGGGATAGAGATATTTGTTGCTCATGGTATGCTCCGTATGTATTGAGTTATTATTATATATTGAGGGTCATCACCCGCACAGTGCCGCGTTCGATCTGTGGATCTCATCTACCTTCGCGATAAGGCTCTGTATGTATGCGTTATCCGCATCCGTGCCGTTCTCCATGTCGGTCATCACGCACACGATATAAGGGTGCTCTCCGTATATTATCATCATGTCGCAGTAGGAGTTTTCGTCCCACCCGTATTTATGTATCGCGTTTGCGCGAAGCGATGCCGGTATCATCAGCTTATGTACCGCACGACTGAGCAGATCCTTGAAATAAGCACCGTATTTTTGATTTTCTTCGGCGAAGCGGTAAATCTCGCGCATGTAAGTCACCGCTTCCTGCGCGCTCATGTTGTAGAAGCCGCTCTTAACTCCTTTGATACCGAGCGCTTCCGCATTTTTGTAAAAGCGCGCCGTACCGAATTTCTTCTGAAGCTCGGCGAACGCTATGTTGTCACTGTAGATTATCGTATATACGATGAGTCCGCGCGTCGTCGTTGCAAAGCCGTCCGGTTGATTTTGAATTTCGCCGCTTCCCTCGACATACATTGTCCTGCGCTCATACGTCCACGGTGCATCAAGGTCATATTTCGCTCCGTCGCCCGAATACATCTCAGTACCGTTTTTCTCAATGTCAGTCTCATATTCGCTTATTTCCTCGAGCAGTGCGGTCACGTATGCCGCCTTGACCATGCTCGCGCCGAATTTCACTTCATTCTCGTAATATCCGAAGCTGTAACCAGTTTCGATATCCTCATAGCACAGTGAAACTTTCGGTCGGCGCACTGTCGTTTCTCCTGAATGATCGTCGTTGATGACGGTGTCAGGTGCGCCGTCGTTCACCATTGTGAAAAGATCTGCAAAAAGGCTTGCCTGATAGCCGGTTTCCGCGGTTATCAGGCTTTTTATCTGTTCCATCAGCTTATTCAGTTCAGCAATTTGGCTTTCTTTATCGCTTACCGTTTTCTCAAGTGATTCTATCTGTTCGTTCAGCGCCGTGCGTTCCTCTTCGCCTGACGCTTCAAGCTCGGTAAGCTTGTTTTTGCACTCGTCAAGCTGTGCGGTCGCGTCACCGTATTCCGCCGTGACCGCTTCAAGCTGTGCTTCGACGCTTCCGAGCTTTTCCGAAAGTATCGTCACAGCCGATTCATTCGCGCGCTTTTCCTTAAAGTACAGCACGCCGAATACGCATGCCGCCACAGCAAGAAGCACGGCAATTACCCCAATAATAACGACAGGCTCTTTGATTTTCAGCCTTTTCATTCATGTCCCGCTTTCTATGGTTAAACGTTCAGCAGTTCAGAGTACTGCGGTTTTCTCACGACACACGTGACAGCATATGTTCACTGCGACCGGGAGTCCCGCGATATGCGTGGGGGCTGTCAGCACGTGAACGCCGAGCGCGGTAGTCGTGCCGCCGAAGCCCTGCGGCCCGATGTCAAGCTCATTTACGTCGTGCAGTATCTTCTCCTCAAGTTGTCTTGTACGCTCGTTATCAGACGGCGCAAAAACGGTCAGCGCGCGCTTTGAAAGTATCGCCGCACCCTCAAAATCAGAGCCGACGCCTACTCCGATGTAAATGGGCGGACACGGATTCGCACCCGCAAGTTTTACAGTATCGGTTACGAATGACGCGATATCATCAGTCGTCGCCGACGGTGTGAACATTTTTATCGCGCTCATGTTTTCGCTTCCGAAGCCCTTCGGAACTGCCGTTATCACGAGCTTGTCCTCATATTCGCCGTCCGCGACACGCATATGTATCACCGCCGGCGTGTTGTCACCCGTATTCTTTCGCTCGCCTATCGGATCATCGACCACCGACAGCCTGAGCTTTCCTCCGACATACGCCCGACGTACGCCTTCGTTTATCGCATCGGCAAGATTGCCCAACACGTGAACGCGCCAGCCGATATCGACGAACACGACCGCCATTCCCGTATCCTGACAAATCGGTATGTCAAGGCGTTTTGCCGCGTCAAGGTTTTCCGCAAGCGTTTCAAGAACCTCGCGTCCCGTTTTACTTGCCTCAGCCTTCGCCGCGTATTTCAGATCGCCGCAGACATGCTCCGGCAGTATCTTATTCGCTTCGAGAAAGAGACGCTCGACCGCTTCGGTGACGTCGTCCGCCTCGATTATCCTTATTCTCACTCCGCCGCAATGGTTCGACTGTTCCATACCGTCTCCCGCCTATGTTAATGTTATTTTGCCACGATGCGCCGACCGCCGCAGATGACCGTTTTCACACGTGTGAAGATGTCGAGCGGATCGCCGTCGAATACCGCGATGTCGGCGCGTTTTCCGACTTCAAGCGTCCCGACCTTATCCGAAAGTCCGAGTATCTGCGCGGGATTTTTTGTCATCGCGCGGTAAGCGTCCATCGGTTTCATGCCCTCTTTTACCGCCATCGCCGCGCACAGCGTCAGGTATTTCAGCGGTGTTACGGGATGATCGGTCGTCAGCGCGACCTGTATTCCCGCATGGGCAAGTATCCCTGGATTCGCGAATGTCTGATTCGCAAGCTCGGGCTTACAGCGGTCGCCGAGAAAAGGTCCCGATACGACCGGTGCGCCGCATTCGCGAAGCTCGTCCGCGATGAGATGCGCTTCAGTGCCGTGGATGAGCACATACTTTATACCGAACTCGCGGCAGATCCGTACGGCGGTGAATATATCGTCGGCGCGGTGTGCGTGGATATGGAGTGGCATTTCTCCGCGTATCACCGGAAGCAGCGCTTCGTTCTTCGCGTCATATTCGGGCTTGTCCTCACGGTCATCCTCATCCTCTGAGTCAAGCGACTCTGTATATTTATCCATATTTTCACCGTACTCGCGCGCCTTTGCAAGCGATTCGCGGATTAGTGCGGCGATCGCCATCCTCGTGGTCGGAGTCTGGCTTTTTTCGTGATATGCGCTCTTGGGATTTTCGCCGAGCGCCATTTTCATCGCGGCGGATTCACTGTACGCCATTTTGTCGACGCACTTGCCCGCGGTCGATAGTATGCATATCTGGCCTCCGATCGGATTTGCGCTGCCCGGGGAGACTGCGACTGTAGTAATGCCCGCCTCCAGCGCCTCCGAAAAGCAGCGATCCATTGGATTTACTCCATCTATCGCACGAAGGTTCGGCGTTATCGGATCGGTCATTTCGTTGTCGTCCTCACCCTCGAAGGTGAGCGAATCCTCGACGATCCCCACATGCGTATGCGCATCGATAAAGCCCGGGAACATCCACGCGCCGCCAAGGTCGATTACTTCTTCACCGGCATCGGGTATCGGCGTGCTGCCGTTTTCCGATGTTTTGCCGATCGCCGTGATTTTATCATCAGTTACACGCAGCCAGCCGTCTTCGATGATCCCCGCTTCCGACATTGTGTATATTTTTGCATTTTTAAGTATCATTATTACTCCGTTATTCACTCAGGTCGTTATAAAATATTACCTCATCCGGCAGATGCAGATTCAGCTTTTCGCGCGACTTTTCTATTATATATTCCTCTCCGACCGGCTGAGCGATTATCGTTTTCAGACGTTTTATATCCGATTCAAGCTCCGTCACCTGAGTCTGAAGCTCGGCTCGGCGGCGCTCAAGTTCGTTTTTCTCACTCTGCATTTTTGCCACACTGAACAGGCAAAACGCTGCGATCACTACCAATATTACTTTGGTGACCGGGTTATTCAGTAAATGTTTCATATTGACCATCCTTTGCCATTTCTCAGTCCCTACCTGCAACTATACCATCATAGTAAACGCGAAGTGTTAATAAGCGAGGAAGTCGCCATTGATTTGTGAAACGAATCACCTTTTTGTCGTCATTAGCCGTGTCTGCGGTTATTATACTACAGTTTTACGGCTTCTGCCAGCATTTTCTGTTCTTTTAACGTATTCTTCAAGCATTTTTTCCACTTTATCCTTTTTGCCAGAGGTCTGACTACCGCTTCCCTCACCGCCACCACAAGTCGTACCGTTCCCCGTATCATCAGTCTGAACGGCAAAATGAGCGCCCACAGCGCGCATATTCCGACATAGCGGAGTCCGTACACAATATAGCCCGACAGCGCCATGACAGCACGTCCGACCGTTTTATGATACGCGAAAAAGCCCGCCGCGCAGCCGACGAGCAGATACCACCTGACGTGGCTGTCGTTTGCGTGATACAAAAATACCGCAAAGGCAAGTCCGGCAAGAGTAAAAAAGAGTAGATCACCGATGGCGATCAGCGCCGTTTTCCACTTATCTCCGCCTTTTTTCTTACTATTACGACCTGCAAGTTCCGGTATTATCGCGGGTGGCTTCAGCTTACATGGAGCTTTTCTTCCTGCATCGGGTATTACACCTGTTAGAATTCTCAGAATACACACCGCGTCGTAGAGTACGCCGAAGAATATACCCATCACCGCGGAATACAGGGTGATGAGAAGCTGTCCGCTCATTGAAATCGAAAGCATCGGTGCCTCCTATTTCTTATGCTTGCCGAACAGTCCGCCGCGCTCCGCAGTCTTTTTACCGAAGTAACAGATGCCGCTGATACCTCCGACCGCAGTCAGTGTTCCGGCAGTCGTGCTGAAGCTCTCTATCTTCAGCCCCTCGCCGTCTATCGCCATTCCGCCGTCAGCGAGCGCAAGTATTATCTCAGTTTCGTTGAAGCTCTCGACATCGCCAACGCCCGTAACCTCAATTCTCTCTTTGTCATACAGCATCACGTTGTGTGAGCCGACGTTACCTGTATTCATAGCACCCTCCGCATCCTTTTTTACATACTATGAATTCGGAACGGTTTCTATTCATCGGTTTACTGTATTATCTCGTACAGCTCCGACGTTATCACGCACGTCAAGCACTCTGAATTTTAGCGTTCGCTCGCCGAATGTCACCTCGACGATATCGCCCTCTTTCACATCATATGACGCCTTGACCTGCCGCCCGTTGACCGAGACATGTTCACCGTCACACGCGTCATTCGCGACCGTGCGGCGCTTGATTATCCTTGATACCTTTAAAAACTTATCTATTCTCATAAAACTCCGTCTGCCGGGTTCTCCGGTATTTTTCCGAACATGACAACCAGCCCCGGCATTATTCTGCCGGGGCTGTCTGAAGTATTTCCTAATTATTTGTTTACTTTCTTCTTTAGAGCAGCGCCTGCGGAAAATGTGGGATGCTTGCAGGCGGGAATCTTGATCTCTGCGCCTGTTGCAGGGTTTCTGCCAGTACGAGCGCCTCTCTCTTTAACTTCGAATGTTCCGAAGCCTATGATCTGAACCTTTTCGCCGTCTGCGAGAGCGTTCTCGATAGCTGTGAATACAGATGCTACCGCTGCCTCTGCGTCTTTCTTCTTAAGAGAGGTCTCCTTTGCTACTACTTCAACAAGCTGAGTTTTGTTCATAATGGTTTTCCTTTCATTGTTTAATAATAATTGTTGGTACGCCGAAGCGTACGCAACTTGTTATCGTGCTCATTATATCATGAAATACCATAAATATCAAGTGGTTTTTATTCTTTTTTTTAACCCATTTACCCAAAATTGTACTTTTTTTAGTGTTTTATAGCATTCCAGATGGTATCAAGGTCCTCCATCGAGACTCTATCCATCTGTTTTCCGCTGTCGTTCACCGTTTTCTCCACTTTTGAAAATCGGTCGAGAAACTTAGCGCATGCGTCGCCGAGTGCTTTCTCAGGTTCTACTCCGCACAGTCTCGCCACATTTACCGCCGCAAAAAGAAGGTCTCCTATCTCCTCGTGAAGCTCATTTTCACTTCCCTGTGCTATTGCCGACTTCACCTCGTCAGCTTCCTCATACACCTTTTTCAGCGCTTCCGAAGCGTTTGGAAAATCAAATCCGACCTTTGCCGCTTTTCTGCCCATCTTGTCCGCTTTCATCAGCGACGGCAGTGACGGAGGTATCGACGCAAGCGACTGAGCCGCGGTTTTACGGCTCTTCTCTTCATTTTTTATCTTTTCCCAGTTTTTCAACACATCCGCCGAGCCGCCTACGCTCACGTCGCCGAATATATGAGGATGGCGGCGGATGAGCTTTGTGCAGACCTCATCTGTCACGTTATCTATATCAAATACGCCGCGCTCGCGCTCAATTTCCGTATGAAATACAACTTGGAGAAGTACGTCTCCAAGCTCCTCCTGCATGAGTGACGCATCCTTATTGTCTATCGCCTCGATCACCTCATACGTCTCCTCGATGAAGTTCTGACGTATGCTTTCATGCGTCTGTTCGCGATCCCATGGACATCCGCCCTCATCGCGAAGCAGCTTCATTATGTCGACGAGCGACTGAAAGTCATGATGTTCTTCCTTCATTATTTTATCGCGAAGTTTTGCGTCCATTTATCATTCCCGCTTTCCTGTGATTTAGTTTCCTTTATTTCATTATTCTGAATTTTTTCAACTTTCCGTATATCTTCTCACCCTTCGGCAGCAGCTTTACGTCATCCGCAGTGATCGCCTTAAGCACGAATATCAGTACCACATACACAAGTCCCGCTGCCATTACCGCCGCAAGTGTGGCAGCTGATTTCGAAAGCACCTTTTCAAATCCCAGATATGACAGTGCAGCAGCCGCG
>CAZMRH010000061.1:0-472 GCA_964568705.1 uncultured Lachnospiraceae bacterium | reverse complement strand
ACCTGCTCCGAGCGGGGCGGCAAAGATGCGTACGAAGCTCAGCTTCATCTTGACATATTTAATAATGAAGAAGAAATTAAGTGAGGTTATCGTCAGGTAGCACAGAAATGTGCTAATCGGCGTTCCGCTCATTCCGATAAAACGGATAAGTATTATGTTCGTCAGTACCTTAACCGACGCTCCGGCAAGCATTGAAATAAGCGTCTTGCGCTCATATCCTGCCGACTGAAGTATCGCGTTTGTAATTGACAGAAGGCATACAAAGAAGGTTGACGGTGCAAGCAGTGTCAGAAGCGGTCCTGCCATAACAGCGGACTTCGCGTCGTAAAAGAGGTCGAGTATCGGCTCGGGTATTGCCGCCATACCGAGGCCGCACGGTATGCCGATGAGTGCCGCGACACGCAGCGATGATTCCATGATTAGCTGTACACGCTTTGTGTCACCCGCAACTCTTGCCGTTGAAATAAGCGGT
>CAZMRH010000060.1:1137-10817 GCA_964568705.1 uncultured Lachnospiraceae bacterium | reverse complement strand
ATATACGCGTCGACCGACGCAACCAGCTTGGGCACAAGCTCGGCACGGCGTTCGCCTTTATTAAAAGGCATTACAGAATCATCAATCTTTTGTGCGGTCTTTTTCTGATCGTCATCGGAGTAATGATGATGCTCGGACTTATGAGCACCGTGCTTGCAGTCTTTTCGTGAGGTATTGGCATGAAAAAATATATCATAATCGCAGTGACCTTCGTAATTCTACTAGCCGCTGCGGTACTCGGATATAATTACCTGTCCGAGCGCTATCAGCCAGATGACACAATGTCGGACGCACAGACCGCCGCACAGTCAGGCAGTGATACGGCTGACGCTTCTGATGCGACAAAACCTGTCAGAACAGCGGATGACTTCACTGTACTTGACATGAGCGGCAATAAGGTGAAGCTCTCAGATAAATTCGGTAAGCCGATCGTCATAAACTTCTGGGCGACATGGTGCGCGCCGTGTAAATCGGAGCTTGCCGCATTCAATAAGCTTAGTACGGAGAACGGCGATGTTGAATTCCTGATGGTAAATCTGACTGACGGTCAACGTGACACGGTCAACAGCGTTAAGAAATTCATCGCGGACGCGGGATACACCCTCCCGGTATATTTTGACACTTCATCCGCCGCCGCGAACAGCTATAAGGTTTCAAGCATACCGATGACTGTGTTTATCGAAAAAAACGGTGCGGTCACCGACTCGCATCTCGGCGCGATGTCGGAGGCAGTATTGCAAAAATATATTGATACATTACTGGGAGGTACGAAATGAAAATCACACTCAATCCCGACGCTGAAATCGTAAGCGCCGTGAAGGAAGGACTGAAGCGGACAGGCGGATACTGTCCGTGCCGCAGGGAAAAAACCGAGGATTACAAGTGTATGTGCAAGGAGTTCAAGGAGCAGATAAACAATCCTGACTTCGAGGGCTTCTGCCACTGTATGCTCTACTACAAATCAAAAGATCAATAAATAAAAAAGGAGAAAAATCATGGCTGAAATTAAAATCACAAATCAGAATTTTGAAAACGAGGTACTTAAGTCGGATAAGCCCGTGCTTATCGACTTCTGGGCAACATGGTGCGGACCGTGCCGTATGATCGCACCCATCATCGAGGAAATCGCGAATGAAAATGAGTCGACCGTCAAGGTCGGCAAGGTCAACGTGGATGAGGAGCCTGAGCTGTCGTCGGCATTTCAGGTGGCGAGCATACCGATGCTTGTGGTCGTGAAGGACGGCAAGGTCGTAAATTCCACAGTCGGTTACCGCCAAAAGGAACAGATACTTGAGCTTATAAAATAATTTGTGTATTAGGTATTGACAATAGTATAACAATAATGTATAATATTGCCATAATGCCTGACAAACAAATTGACATTTTAAGGAGTATCTGATTATGACATACCGTAGGATTATAGTATGCCTGTTATTATCAGCACTTCTCGCACTGTCCGCATGTACACCTGAGTCACAATCACCCGGCCCGGATTCAGATGCTGAGTCAGGATTACCTGATTCCACTTCAGACGCTGAGTCATCGGAAACGACAGCATTACCGAAAGCGGATGAATCGTTAGCGGACGACGGCACCGTCCCCGCGTTTTCCGAAAATGCCTTTACCGTTGAAGAAAGCCAGCATTATAAAATCGTCAATGATAACTTTTTGTTCTACTACTGGATTTTTGACGCAAATCATGATGTTGCAAAATATGACGGACCGCTTAATAAATATCCGAGAATCACGATGGTGAACGATTCTCTTGTAAAATTCATACTGCAAGCAGGTACGGGAATCAGCACACAGTGGGGATACTATTACGACATTGCAGCCGACTCATTTTCGGAGACATTCCAATGTATTTATGATGAATCTGTCGCAAATGAACGACTGCTTGCCTACGGAGATAAACAGAAGGTCGTTGTACGGGATATTTTTGACAGCGAAGGGTATTGTCGTGAATTTACATCGTTCGATAAGCCTATTTCAATTGTCGCCGAACCGATAGTAACCGCTGAATTTACTGTAGACGGCAGCAGTATCCTGATTACCTATATGACTGATGACAACAATAGAAATGTAACTGAAATAATGAATCTCAACTGAAAAAAGGCGCTGTAAACCGAGCTGCACCGGATTATTCCGGTATTACAAAAAGTGAACCTTCGGAAAATAATACGTTCAGACAGCATACTGGCATCTCATTTTACGGGGTGCCAGTTTTGTTTTTGGTTGAATTCTCAGTTGTTATAAATTTCAGTAAAAGAACAACATTGCGGGACATCCGGTGATATATACACGGCGCCGACCGGCACCGCAATGCCTGAATCGACAAGGGAAGTGCAAAATCCGCAAACATCCCGGAAGCGGGGCGGGCAACTTGTATATAATTGTATAACAATCCCGAGGCTCAACCGAAATTGTTATTTATAAGCAAAAAACGACATAAAGCAACATAAAACTACAAAAAAGCAACTTCACCAACCAATATTATTGTTTTTACTCGTGTGACATAATAGAGATACAATAAATAACACAATTTTCCCACATATTTATCCCGAATGTTAGTCCCCCGCGCTGGTTCGATGCTTTATTCAGCTTTTTATTAATCTAAAAACCGCGGATATCATAACCGTAATACTTTCTGACATATTACCAAATAAGGTGTGCGATAACCGTAGCTTTTCTTACATTTTCAGTGTTTGGTGGTTTACCTGCCGAATTGACATTGCCGATAAAGTACAGGGCGGGGGACAAAACATTATTTTATTTCCAATATAAAGTTTAATTTGCAATGAGCGGAGCACTTGAACGGAATCACTTCCGTCAGGTGTTTTTTCTTTACATCAGAAATACTTGTTGTGCCGAACGGTAAAATGCACAAAAACCGTTAATGACCGGTACTTGCGCTCACTTAACGCCGCATGCGGCGTTTTTTTCATCTTTTATCATGTTTATCAGAGTTTCCGCCGCACGGGATGTTTCCGACTTTTTTGTCATGATACAGATCTTCCTCGACGGAAAAGGGTCGATGACCTTTATTTCTCTGACTGTGTCGCGACTTATCGCATCGTTGGCAAAATCGGATACCACGCATCCGATACCGAGCTTTCGCACCGTAAAGCTGACGATCTGCTGACTTGTCGCAAGCTCGAATTTCGGGAGCGAAGTTATGCCTCTTTTACGGAATTCCGACTCAATATATGAGCGCGTACTGGTCTTTGCTTCAAGCAGTATCAGCTGATCTGCGGGAATGTCGGAGACAGACTTTACTTCCGCAAGCCTTGCACCCGTGCCGCAGATGAAAATGTCGCGAATTTCACGCACCGGGGTACATTCGCAGTCGTCATGACACACTACAGGCTCGCTGACTGCCGCAAAATCAATCTTACCTTCCTTCAGTAAATCCATCGTATGCGGCGTGGGACTGTTCGTTATACTAATCCTGACGTCCGGATATTTCTCGTGAAAGGCTTCAAGATAGGGGAGCAGGCAGTATTCGAGCGTCATGTCGCTTGCACCGATTCGTATTTCTCCCGCATCAAGCCGCAGCATTGACAGAAGCTGTCGCTCGCCTTCTCTGAATGAATCAACTCCGGCTGAGGCGAACGAATACAGCACCTTTCCCTCGGAGGTCAGGATCACGCCCTTTGGGGTGCGGGTAAACAGCAGGCATCCGACACTCTCCTCAAGCTGCTTGATGCTCTGACTTACCGCGGGCTGCGAGATGTACAGCTTCTCTGACGCAAGTGTAATGTTGCCGCATTCCGCAACACAGCAAAATACTTTGTACCAATCATAACTGATATTCATAACGACTCCATAAGTAAATCTTATTACGTGTAAATTGTATCATAACAATTGCTGATTGTCAAGGACAGTATTTCAATAATTCCGCAACAGTACTCTTTTTTAGCAAATAGGTGTCTGTTTACACTTCATTGCGGCTGCTTTACATACATTTGACAAAACCATCCTTCTTGATTTTACCCAAGGGGTGTATAATTACAACGCACCTGGAAAAATGGTGTAAAAATGAAGGGGGAATAAAGAATGAAAAAAAATATCAGTTTAGTAACAGCGGTAATTCTCACTGCGGTGATGCTTGCGGGCTGCGGCAAATCCCCGGACATAACCGGTACTGTCGCGACAGACGGCTCAACCTCAATGGAGAAAGTTATCGGAGCACTCGGTGAAGCATACATAAATGAAAACAAAAACATCAACTTCACTTATAATCCGACAGGCTCGGGATCCGGCATCGCCGCGGTATCCGAAGGACGCTGTGACATAGGTCTTGCAAGCCGTGCACTAAAGGATGAGGAAAAGTCGGCGGGACTTACGGAGACGGTGCTCGCGTATGACGGCATTGCCATAATCGTGAACACCGAAAACCCGGTCGGCGATCTTTCGCTTGAGACAATTATGAAAATCTACACAGGCGATATTATGAACTGGAAGGAAGTCGGCGGGAGTGATGCACAAATCGTACTTGTCGGCAGAGAAGCGGGAAGTGGTACGCGTGACGGATTCGAGTCGATAACAAAGACTTCCGACAAGTGCAGATACAGACAGGAGCTGACGTCAACCGGTGATGTAATCACGACGGTATCGCAGAATCCGAATGCGATAGGATACTCGTCACTTGCAGCCATAAAGAATACTGTAAAAGCACTCAAGATCGGCGGTGTTACACCGACTGAGGCGACCGTTAAAGACGGCAGCTATGTTATCCGGCGTCCGTTCATGCTCATCACAAAGACCGGCACGGCGCTGTCGACCGCCGCTCAGGGCTTCTTCGACTACGCACTGTCGGATAAGGCAACGGAGACGATATCAGCCGCAGGAGCAGTTCCCGCAAACTGAAAACAGTGAAGCCTTCCACAATGCCCATAAACCTGTGCTCTGCAGAAAAGACTAAATCTTTCGGGAGATATTAAATGAAGAAAAAATCAGCAGTATTCGAGACCGCCGTCCACGCGGTATTCCTGATACTGGGGTTAATCACGGTCGCAAGCGTGCTCATGATTACCGTGTATCTGATTATCGCTGGAATACCGGCGATCAGGGAAATAGGACTGTTCAAATTCCTGTTCGGCAAAACATGGGCGTCAACCGCCGCATCGCCCTCCTACGGTATACTGCCGTTTATACTGACGAGCGTATACGGCACCGCGGGTGCGATAATTCTCGGTACACCGGTCGCATTTCTCTGCGCGGTGTATCTTTCAAAAATCGCTAATGATAAGGTCAAAAGAATTATCGGCGGAGCAGTAAGCCTGCTTGCGGGGATACCGTCGGTGGTTTACGGACTTGTCGGAATGCTGGTACTCGTACCCGCGATACGCAGAATATTCGGCGTACCTGACGGTTCAAGCCTGCTCGCAGCGATAATCGTGCTAGCGATAATGATACTGCCGTCGATAGTCAAGGTCTCGGTGACCGCGCTTGAGGCAGTACCGAAGGAATATGAGGAAGCCTCCCTTGCGCTGGGCGCGACGCCGATTGAGACGTACTTCAAAGTATCGGTACCTGCGGCAAAAAGCGGGATATCGGCGGCGGTAGTGCTCGGAGTGGGGCGTGCGATAGGTGAGGCGATGGCTGTAATGATGGTATCGGGCAACGTACCGAATATGCCGTCGCTGTTCGGAAGCGTGCGTTTTCTCACCACCGCCGTCACAAGTGAAATGTCGTATTCGGCGGGGCTTCAGAGGCAGGCGCTGTTTTCAATCGCACTGGTGCTGTTCCTGTTTATAATGCTTATAAACGCGACGCTCAACTTCTTTCTGAAGCGCGGGGGGACGGAGAAAAGATGAAATCAGAAAAACTGCTTCGTGGACTGTCAGGCAGACGAAAAATTTATAACACCGCACTGCGTCTTATAATGTGGATATCGACAGGACTTACCTGTGTGCTCACCGCATTTCTGATAATATACGTCCTAAGTAAGGGTGTGCCGCATATAACAATCGATCTGCTCACCACAAAACCCAGCTACCTTGCGGACAGGATCGGCATATTGCCGGATATCCTGAACACCGTGTATATCATCATCGCGACACTTGTTGTCGTACTTCCGCTCGGTGTTGGCGCGGCGGTATATCTCACCGAGTACGCGAAAAACATAAGAATTGTCGGCATTATCGAGTACGCGGCGGAGACGCTTTCTGGAATTCCGTCAATCATATACGGACTTGTGGGGATGCTCTTCTTCTGCCAGTTCCTGAACATGAAGACTTCACTGCTCGCCGGTGCGCTGACACTCGTTATCATGAACCTCCCTACGGTGATGCGCACGACTCAGGAAAGCCTGAAGACCGTGCCGCAATGCTACAGAGAAGGTGCATTCGGGCTGGGCGCGGGAAAGTGGAGAGTGATACGCACAGTCGTGCTTCCGGGATGCGTCGACGGCATCGTGACAGGATGCATACTGTCAGTCGGACGTATTCTCGGCGAATCGGCGGCACTTCTGTTTACGGCGGGATTCGCTCACGCGTTAAACGGAATACTGACGGGGCTTGCGAGCGCCGGCTCGACACTGACCGTCGCGCTGTATGTGTACTCAAAGGAGCAGGGCGAATTCGATGTTGCCTTCGCGATAGCGGCTATACTGATGCTTCTGACACTTGTAATAAACCTGATGGCCGGATTTGTCGGCAGATATTTTAAACGAAAGAGGAGCCTATGAGCAATATAATTACGGTAGAAAACCTGAGCCTCTGGTACGGAAGCTCGCAGGCACTTAAAAATGTAAGCATTGATATTGAAGAACACGGGATAACCGCGCTAATAGGTCCGTCCGGGTGCGGCAAATCTACATTTCTTAAAACTCTTAACCGCATGAATGACCTTATCCCCGGAGTGAGGATTGAGGGAAAGGTCAGCTTGCGCGGCAGTGACATATTCGACCGTTCGATGGACGTCAACGAACTCAGACGTGAGATAGGTATGGTTTTTCAGAAGCCGAACCCATTCCCGATGAGTATATACGACAATATCGCATATGGTCCGCGTACTCACGGCATCAGGAATAAGGCAAGGCTTGATGAAATAGTCGAAAACTCGCTGAGAAGCACGGCGATCTGGGACGAAGTTAAGGACAGACTTAAAAAATCCGCACTCGGACTGTCGGGCGGTCAGCAGCAGAGACTTTGTATTGCGCGTGCACTTGCGGTCGAGCCCGACATACTTCTCATGGATGAGCCGACAAGCGCGCTTGACCCTATTTCAACATCTAAGATAGAAGACCTTGCATCCGAGCTGAAAATGAGGTATACTATTGTCATAGTTACCCATAACATGCAGCAGGCAGTCCGGATATCCGACAACACGGCGTTTTTCCTGCTCGGAGAGCTGATAGAATACGGCAACACGGAGGAAATGTTCTCGACACCGGAAGATAAACGTACCGAGGATTATATTACGGGGAGGTTCGGATAATGCGAAATCGTTTTGACGAACAGTTAAAGGTACTAAATAACAGCCTGATTCAGATGGGCGCGCTGTGTGAGGATGCGATTGCGCTTGCGGCAAAGGCGCTGATCGAGCGTGACCTGAGCCTTGCGAAAAAGGTTCCGGAGATTGACGGCGAGATTGACCATATGGAGAGGGATATCGAATCAATATGCCTTAAACTCCTGCTTCAGCAGCAGCCTGTGGCGCATGATCTGCGTCAGATCTCGGCGGCACTGAAGATGATAACCGACATGGAACGCATCGGCGATCAGGCGGCGGATATTGCGGAGATCGTCGACTATCTGGGTGAGCATACCGGCGATGACTGCGAGCACATCGTCTGCATGGCGCGTGCGGTTATCAAGATGGTCACCGAAAGCGTCGACGCGTTTGTAAAGCGCGATTGCGCTCTTGCGCAGTCGGTCGTCGATTATGACGATGTAGTGGACGACTACTTTGACGAGGTAAAGAATTCACTTATAAAAATGATATCGGAAAAACCGGGTGACGGCGAGTACGCCATCGACCTTCTGATGATCGCGAAATACTTCGAGCGTATAGGCGATCACGCGGTCAATATCGCCGAATGGGTGGTGTTCTCGGTCACGGGAGTTCATAAGGAGGTGTGAGCGTGATCTGGTGTGTGGAGGACGACGACAGTATCCGAGATATCGAGGTATATACACTGCAGTCAACCGGATTTGAGGCGGCGGGATTTTCCGACGGAGCGTCATTTTCCAAGGCACTCATAAAGGAAAAACCAGAGCTTGTCATACTTGACATAATGCTTCCGGGTGAGGACGGAGTCGCGATCCTGAAAAAGCTGAAATCTGACGCGGATACATGCCGTATCCCTGTAATCATGGCGACGGCTAAGGGTATGGAGTACGATAAAGTAAAAAGTCTCGATCTCGGTGCGGATGACTATATCGTCAAGCCGTTCGGCATGATGGAGATGGTGTCGCGTGTTAAGGCGGTGCTTCGCAGATGCGGGACTGACGCCTCACAGGAGCTTCGCGTCGGAGGACTTACCGTTAATATCGGCGAGCATACGGTTACTGCCGACGGTGAGCGTATCGCGCTTACCTATAAGGAATTCGAGCTGCTGAGACTGTTTTTGTCGCACCCCGGCACGGCTTATACGAGAGATCAGCTTTTTGATGAGGTGTGGGGTATGGACTACATAGGCGAAACGCGGACGGTCGACATGCACATACGCACACTGCGTCAGAAGCTCGGAAGCTATGGCGACATGATCGAGACAGTGCGAAACGTAGGCTACAGGTTGGAGGCTCACAAATGACAAAGAGGATATTTCGCTCGATCATCATCGCCTCACTGTCGGCAGTACTTGCATGTCTTGTGATAGTGACCGGCGTGCTGTACGAATACTTCACGGGCATACAGAAAAGCCGTCTTAAGACTGAGCTTAATCTTGCAACGGCGGCTGTCGAGCAAAACGGGGCGGAGTACCTTCGCGCGGTCCGTACCGACGACTGTCGTCTGACATGGGTTGCGGCAGACGGTACGGTGCTGTTTGATTCGGCGGCTGACAGCGGCACAATGGAGAATCACGCAGACCGCGAGGAGATAGCCGAGGCATTTGAATCGGGCAGCGGCGAGAGTGAGCGCTATTCCTCGACACTGACGGAGAAAACGCTTTATTCCGCGATGAAGTTATCGGACGGAACGGTGCTGCGAATATCGGTTGAGAATGCGACAGTGCTGTCGATTGTGCTCGGCATGCTTCGGCCGGTCATCATTATTTCCGCACTGATACTTATACTTGCCGGATTTCTTGCAAGCAGGATGGCGAAGCAGATAGTCAGACCGCTAAACGAGATTGACCTTGAGCATCCGCTTGAAGGAGGCGCATACGATGAGCTGTCGCCGTTTCTCAGGCGGATAAACCGGCTGCGCGATCAGGTTGATGCTCAGATGTGCGAACTTAAAGAAAAGACCGACGAATTCAGACAGATAACTGGCAGCATGAGCGAGGGGCTGGTACTGCTTGACGAACAGGGAAGAATCGTGAGCATAAACGATGCGGCGATGAGGCTGTTCGACGCTTATGAGCCCTGCATCGGAAGTAATTTTCTTACAGTGGAGCGCAGCCGCGGTATAACCGAGGCAATTCAGTCCGCGATGAAGGACGGTCACAGTGAGGTACAGATCGGACGAAACAGCCGCGAATATCAGGTGGATGTCAGCCGGATTGAATC
>CAZMRH010000060.1:0-1127 GCA_964568705.1 uncultured Lachnospiraceae bacterium | reverse complement strand
ACTGCTTGTGTTTGACGTGACCGACAGGGTTTACGCCGAGCGCAATCGCCGCGAATTCACAGCGAACGTTTCTCATGAGCTGAAAACACCGCTGCAATCCATCATGGGAAGCGCGGAGCTTATAGAAAACGGACTTGTCAAGGAAGCGGATATGCTGAGATTTGTCGGACATATACGGACAGAGGCGGCGAGACTTGTCGCACTCATCGAGGATATCCTCCGCTTATCGCAGCTTGATGAAAAAGCCGAAATGCCGCGTGAAACGGTTGATCTTTACGAGGTCGCGTCCGAGACGGTAAAGGAGTTAAAGTACGCAGCGGAAGCGAAAAACGTCACCGTCAGCCTGTCGGGAGAAAAGACGGAGGTAGAGGGGGTACGCAAGCTGCTCGGCGAGATAGTATTTAACCTCGGCGACAACGCGATAAAATACAACACCGACGGCGGGCGCGTCGACATATCTGTCATAAGCGACGGTGATAATGCAGTGCTTCGCGTTAGAGACACGGGAATCGGTATCCCGCCGGAGCACCGTGAGCGCGTATTCGAGCGCTTCTACCGCGTCGACAAGAGCCGCTCAAAGGGCTCAGGCGGCACCGGACTCGGACTGTCAATTGTCAAGCACGCAATAATGTATCACCACGGAACGGTGACACTGAGTGATGCGGCGGACGGCGGTACTGAATTTACCGTCACGATACCTCGGAAAAGCAGAACATGAAATCCGGATTTACCTTCCGAAATGATAACACACAGCGTAACCTGCGCCTGAAAAGTCGGACACGGGCATCCTGCCTTTGTTATAATGACAACCGAGGTGAAGCAAAATGGACATGTTAAAGCAGCTCAACGGCGCGGTCGGCTATATTGAAGCCAACCTGTGCGGCGGGATAGACTTCGGAAAAGCCGCACAGCTCGCATGTGTAACTGAGGGTAGCCTTATGCGGTTCTTCAGCTACATGACCGGGATGTCGCTTAAGGAATATGTACGCCGCAGACGTCTGACGCTTGCCGCATCTGAGCTTCGAGTGAGTGACGCACGGGTGATCGACATCGCGGTGAAATACGGCTGGGGCAGTGCCGACGCGTTCACGAAAGCGTTTATCCGTCAGCACGGTATCACGCCGACT
>CAZMRH010000059.1:2596-10929 GCA_964568705.1 uncultured Lachnospiraceae bacterium | reverse complement strand
CATAGGCCAGTTGGTGTTCAGCAGATTCAGATACGGATCCTTGAACACCGAAATACCGTCGAATACGCCGCCACCGAGGAAGTTGATGATTCCCAGTATATCAAACTGTCTGAATCTCATAAACATCGAGAGCTGTACGGTCGAGTGCGGAACGACCATCGTAAAGACCACAAGCGCAAATATGAGCTTGTTGCCCTTGAACTTGAACTTTGCAAGTCCGTAGCCGACCAGACAGCACACGAACGTCTGTATCAGTGCGGCACCACCCGAAATAAAGAAGGTGTTCAGGAAAGCTTCAAAATAATTGTTTTCCTTGATGATCGCTTTATAAATATCAAGTGTCGGGCTTTTCGGTATCAGTCTGACCGTCACATCCACAAAGTCCGACGTGCTCATGAATGAGGACGAAATCTTCGAGAAAAACGGGAACAGGATGATGTATGAAATGCCGAGCAGGAACAAAAGCCTGAACAAGAACCATGCAAGCTTCTTTACGAAGAACATCGACAGATATCTTGACTTCAGTCTCTCAAGAAGCGGGGAGCGTTCAAATTCCACGCGGATGTGATTCTTCGATTCATGTCTGACCTTTGTCGGGGTTTCAACTTTATTTGCATTCATTGTTTATTCCCCCTCTCAGTCTCGTCTCTGATAGAAGACGAACACGCTGATAAGTCCCGCGCAAGCCGCTACTATCAGAATAACAAGTAAGAAGTACATCCACGACATCGCGGAGCTGACGACCTGCCCGCTTCCGCCCGTCTCATACACCGTCTTTATGTACTGCATGACACTGTTTGATTCGGCGGTAAACGAGTCGATTATCGTATAGACCGCATTTACGAGGATCATCGGGCTTATCATCGGGAAGGTTATCTTCCAGAAGGTTTCCCATGCCGACGCGCCCTCTATTGTACAGGACTCGTAGATCGCAGGGGATATCGACTGAAGTCCCGCGAGGAAGATGAGCATCTGTACGCCCGAGCGGTTCACTATATCGAAGATGTTGTTGACCAGAGCCACAACACGCGTTGCGATCTCAGAGCCGACCATCATGTTGGAAAACAGGTTTTGTATATCGACCGCCGAGATGATCTCCGATACGGAGTTCGTTGACGAGCCGGTGTCAATTGAGCCTGAGTCCATGTACGCATTGACCGAGTTGCTCGCGTCTATCTGCGCAATAAGTCCGGTCGAAAGTACGACAGGTATAAAGAATATCGCACGGAACGCCGCTCTGCCCGCCATCTTCTCATTGAGAAGGATGGCGACGAACAGAGAGAAGAAGATGATTGCGGGAACCTCAAAGATAAGCTCCTTAATACCTGCCTTCAGCGTTTGCACGAATGATGTATCGTCGAACAGCGCCGACTGATAGTTTGCAAAGCCTACCCATGGTGTGTCGTAGCCGCCGCCGGAGATATATGTTATCTCGCGGAAGCTTAAGTTGATCGAGTCGAATATAATCGGGATGTAGATGAGCGCGAAGCCCAGTACGAAGGGAAGCACGAACAGCCAGCCGATGCGGGCTTTTTTCTTATCAAGGGATACTATGCGGTGCCGCTCCTTGCCTTTGCTCTTTACGGCGACATTTCCGCCCGACGGAGCCGCATCATTTAACTTCGGCTTTATCGGTAGTTTTATATTTAATTTCATTTTGCTCTCCCTCCTCTCATCCTATTTTTACAAAGCCGAGCGGATCGACCGTGTAAGTTTGTTTGTTGTATGTGACCTGAATCTTAAATGAGTTGTAGTTAAGGATAAACGATGTGCCGTCGTCGTATGTTACAACCACTACGGTGCCGGTCGATGTGAAGTACTTGTCCTTGAGCCGCTCAGTCTCCTGGGCAATTTCCTCTGCCTGCTCCTCACTCGTCACTATCTCACTGTTGACCGTGCTGAGCGCGGCTTCATCCTCGGCTGTGGTCTTCGCTGTCGCTCCGTTCTTCCTTGCCTCGAGGAGCGCTTTTCTTGCCTTCTTTTCCTCAATTAACTTCTGGTTGGCGGCACGTCTTGCTGCGAGCTCTTCTTCCTCAGCCTTATCTGCCGCGACTTCGTCATCTGACGGGATTCTGTAGCCCTGAATAAACTGATGATCCGTGATGAGCGTCGTCTGAAGTGAGCCGACCGCTTCATTCAGCGTCTTGTACTTTTCAAGGATGTCTTCCTTCCAGATGTTGTAGTCGACCGAGAAGTACTTGTTGAACAAATCCGAGCCCTTAAGCTCATCGGTGTTCTCATACGAAAGCACGAAGTAAAGTCCCGCGCCGTTCTCAATTGCCTTGAGGATCGCCGACGATACGTCGCCCTCCATGTTGATGGCTTTGCCCGCATAGTTCACGTAGCCGTGGAGCACCATGCCCGAGAACGGTACGGAATCGCTTGCCTTAAGGAATTTACTTGAATCCGTCGACATATTCAGTATGTGGGATACATAGGGAAGCGTGTATGCGTTTCCACCGTCCACCATCACACTGCCGTATGCCGTTTTGAGGTTTGAGAGCAGGTCTGTCGTGAAGCCCTTTGAATCCTCGCGGTTGTACGGATCGCTCTTGTCGAAGTCGGAGTTGAGGTCTGTGCCGAGCGTTGATGCCGATACACCTACCGGATTGTACTTTGAGTATGCCTTCGAGAACTTCTCGAAGAAATGTTCATATGTTGAGGAGGAGATTGCAATTCCCGTATCCTTCTCGAAGCTCTGTGTTGCCGAATCGTAGTAGCGTCTTGACGTGTAGCGGTTATCAATCGTCTTTACCGCGTCACGCTTCATGCCGACACCGTCAAACCAGTCGGTATTTCCCGCATATACGAAGTCAAATTCCGGATAGAGCCCGAAGCCCTTCTCCGACGCGTATTCGGAAAGTGTCGTAAAGCCGCTCTTTCCGCCGAGTACTTTAGTCCAGCTTATCTTCGCCGGATATGTGCATGAAAGTCCGCCGTTCGAGAAGCCCGTCAGTCTGAAGTTTATGTTGGTTATCCCCTCAGCCGCAAGCTCATCGTACATCGTCATGACGTCCTCGAAGGTCGTCAGAGGCGTATCAACGGTCACGGGGAAGGAGAACAATCTCTCAGTCGTTTTAAGTGATCCGAAGGATTCAATGTACAGCGGAATGTCGCTCTTTACGTCATCCTTCGTAAGTCTCTTGATAATGCCCGTGCTCTCGAGATAATTTCTGTAAGCCGCAGCCATACCGACGTAGGAGCACTGATAGTAATCGGTGATCTTGTTCTTTTCAGCCAGCTTATTATCGGTCAGCATCACGTACTTGATTCTGTAGCTGCCGGTGTACTTACGCGATGACACGACTGTCCATGACGCGTTCGTACCGCCACCGCTGAGCGATATGGAGTCCGCAAGGTTGTAGGTGTCGGACGGACGCGGATAGAAACGCGCGTACACCGAGTTATACGGATGGCGGATACCGCCGTGGCTTGACATGATGGTCGCCATTGAGTCGCCCTCGGTGATTATCGCCGCGAAACCGACATCCTGTGCTTCCACTGCTGTTGAAGCCATCATATCCTTTTTGGAGGTCGTCACCGTCTTATCAATCGCCGCAGCCGCGGATGAGCTTGGAGTCGTCGTCGTTGATGTGGCAGTTTCGGGTGTCGCGGTAAGGTTTGTCACCGTGCCGAACACCGGATACCTCATTTCCTCGGAATGCTGTCCGGTTATCGTGTGGTATGCATAATCCGCGCCGTACATCTGTCCGGATACGTTGTAGGATACTCCCACAACATCCTCGAAGCGGATGAGCGCGCCGGAGCCGTCCGGGATGAAGTTATAACCTGTGTTGTATGCGCCGTTGCCCGCTCCCATGTACGGAAGCACGGTAACGTAGTCGAGCTGGTAGATGGACTCATCGAAGCGGATGCCGTTTGCCGGCAGTCTCACGTCGAGGCTTCCGTCCTCGCCGATCTTGTATTCAAGCGCCATCTTGAAGTTCGGCGGTGCCTTGTCCGTTCCGACGTAGCCCGTATCGTTGTGGTCCTGATCCATTTCCTCGTAAGTATAAAGCGGACAGTAGGTCTTGATTATACTTTCGAGCTGACGCAGATGCTTTGTTCCGATGCCCGGGTCGCAGACGTAAATCGCCTTCGTCTTGGTTATCGGGAACGCAGCCTCCATCTCCTTGATCTGACGCTCGGTGAGTGCCGGATCCTTGGTATCGTACAGTGTGTAGAATGAAATGAGTTTGTCATAGTTGAGCTGATCGTCGATATTCGCAAGGACCATCGACTCAAAGCGTGATTTCTCAATACGTCTCGGCACAAGTCTGATCGTTTCAAGCTCGCCTATTGTGTACTCGACACGAACGCCGTTTTTGATGTTCTTTATCTCGATCTGACCGCGGAGTGCCGCGTCGAAGTAACTGTTCATCGTCTTTGCAACACCGTTGTCCTGATACTCAAGCATTATCTGCGAAAGCAGCTCCTGCTTGACTGTCTTTGACGTCTGTGTTACTCCCGCCGAAACATCGTAGGGGTTCGAGAACAGCACCTGACCCGTAGTAACGTTTTCAAAGGCAATCTCGCCCGTGAATTCCTCAATCCAGATGCGGTAGCCGTTTGCTTCCTTCATCATGGTCATGTCCTGGAGCTTTGCGGCGGGTGACGTGTAAGCCTTGCTGTAATAGTCGATGATGGGATTTCCGTCCTCATCTATCTTATCCTCATATGCGGCGCTTACTTCAACCGCGGAGAAGGCTCCGAGTACACTGCAGGCCATAAGCATTGCGAGGAATACCGATAATATTTTAGTGAATTTCATATCTGTTTCCTCCTTCCTTACAACCTGTATTGTATCTCGACCACAATGCTTGTGATAAAGCTTATTATCTTGCCCATCAGTGTCGAGAAGAGTATAGCAAGGAACATCAGTACTGCCATTCCGAGTATCGTCGCGATGACCATTACGAAGTTCTTGCCGAGTGAATAGTCATGCGTGAGCATTGTTCCGAAGAACAGGAGAAGTCCTGCCCAGATGAATGCGATGGTGTTGAACAGTGTGAGTATTCCCGCTTCGTTAGTTACGAGGACGTTGGACAAGAGCGTCATCGGTATGATAAATAGCGGAAGCGGAAGCAGTGCGAAACAGGATGCCGTGAACACATCCCCGAAGCTGCCTTCGCCGTCGAACAGCGTCGTCAGGCACCAGTTTGAGATAACCCACAGCATCAGCGGTACGACTACCGAAATTATCGTTCCGAAGATATCCGCAAATACCACCTCGCCTGAGCCGAAAATGTAGCCCGTACCTATCGACTGATAGAAGAAGCCGAGAATAGTAAGAATAAGGATGAGGAATGCACTTCTCGGACTGCCTCGCTGCTCGTGCTTCAGATCCCAGAAGCCGTCGAACGGATGCATCATCACGTGGAATCCGTAAATAAGTTCTTCCTTTATATTCTTCTGTCCGACCTTGAGTGAGGTCTTCTTGTTCTTCTTTGCAGCGTATCCCGCAAACTTCGCGATTCCGACGAACACCGCGACCAAAACCACCGGTATCGTCCAGAACCACTTGGCAGCCCATGTCTTACGAACTTCTCTGAAAGCCGTCGAATAATCGCCTACGTCATATGCCGAGCGGTAGTAGTCCATCGCGCTCTCGTAATCGCCGCTTCTGTATAGAGACTGACCGATTCCGATGTAGGCAAGGTCGAAGTTGTTGTTGCGCTTTAAAATTTCCTTCCAGTCGTCGACCGCTTTATCGTATATACGGTCGTTGTCGTTCTTCAGCGCCGCGATAAGTATGTCGCCGTATTCGGTGCGGCGGAATACCGTGAAGCTCTTGTTCTTTGCGTCGAGCAGGAGCAATTTATCACCCTGATAAACGATGCCGTTCAGACCGTCCTGCGAGATGTTGCCGACCTGGTTGCCGTTATCACCGAAAGCAAACAGCAGATTTCCTTCATCGTCATAGGTGAACACCTTTGAACGCTTCTGGTCGATAATCGACCATGTCCCTTCAGGTCCGACTGCCGCGTCAACTATCTTCGACGGGCCGGTGATCGATGCCGTAGCCGAATTGTCGATTTTTACTTCGCCTGACGGAGGATAGAAGCCGTTTCTGGGGAGAACGTCGATACCGGTTGCGTTGAATTTCTTTACCGGTGCGTTGGTTCCGCCCTTTTCCCTGTTGGTGATCGCATTCTGTTGACTTGCTTCATCTATCGACGAGGTAGTTACATATATGAAGTCGTTTTTGTCAATCGCTATGTTGTTATACTCAGTCGCGACGTAATCCTCTTGGTATCTGTTCTGCTTGTCACTGCGGAACTGTTGCCAGATAATATCAAGCGCTGTGACCGTTACCTTCTGTGCGCCGATACAGCCGTAGAACGCGCCTGTATCGCTCATGACGATAACACCTTCGGTAGTCGTTGATGATACGATGAAAAGCCTTCCGTATGTATCGACTGCGACTGCGACCGGCTTATAGATCGAGTCCTCCGCGAACATTCCGGAAACAGGCTCCGAAATTATGCGGATGAACTTTCCGTCACGGTCGAACATTACGATCCTGTTGTTGTCCGTATCGCATACGAAAATATTCTTTTCATTGATAAACACGCCGGACGGATTTGCAAACGAGTCGGGAACGCCCTGCTCGTTTATGAAATCCGAGATTGTAAACTTGAGCTTGTAGTAGCTGTCAAGTACAACGACCTTCGCGCCCGCTCCGTCAACGATGTAGACGTTGTTGTCGGGGTCAACCTCGATGTCGCGCGGATCTGATACCGAAATACTCATGTATGCAGCGTCAACATATGCATCCGGGACATACGCGTCGGGTGATTCAAGCACGAAGCCCGTCGACGAGTAGGTGTATGTCGCGTACGGCGCGGTTGCCGCTACAGCCACAGGCAGCACAGTCAGTATAAGAAGTGCGAGGGCTAAAATTATTAGTGTTCTTTTCATTTTACCCTCCTTAATCCTTCATACCACTGGTAGCCATTGTCTCGATTATCTTACTCTGCGAAACAATGAAAACGGTTATCGGAACCGACAACATGAACAGAGTCGCGGCGGCTGATGCGCCGGAACGTGCGACACCTGCAGTCATGATCTGGACTATCGCATAGTTGAGCGTCTTGAGCTGTTCGCTGTAGAGGTATACCGACACGCCCTGTCCCCACAGTCCCTGGAAGGTGTAGGTGATAAGCGTCAGCCACGCGGGCTTTACCATCGGCATTGCGATGCTCCAGAATATCCTGACCTCTTTTGCTCCGTCAAGCCTTGCGCTTTCAAGCATTTCCTTGGTGACGTTCGAGTCCATGAACTGAGTCATCAGGTACAGACCGAGCGTCGAAGCGAAGGAGGGTATGATCAGCGCCCACTGCGTATCCATCATTCCGAGCCTGCTTATCGTGATGTAGTTGATAACACCGCCGACGATCGAGCCAATCATGAGGGATTTCTGCACGAGCTGATTGAATAACGTCCTGCCGGGGAATTCCATCTTCGCAAGCGCATATGCCGCAAGGGATGCAAGCACAAGGTTTCCGAAGGTACCCGTGAAGGAGATGAACACCGTATTGAATATGTATCTCGAGAATGGCACCCATGACGTTGACATCAGCGAGAACAGGTCGGTGAAGTTATCCCATGTGGGGTTGACTACATAGAAACGCGGGGGGAAGCGGAACAGCTCATCGAGCGGCTTGAAAGCGTTTATCACCGTGAGGTACATCGGCACGAACATGAACACGCCGAGTATGAGAAGCATTATCTTGATTCCTGCATCGCCTGCGACCGAGCGGTTAAGTACGACCGCGTGCTTTCTTGTTCTAATTCTTTTCATACGTCACTGCCCCACTTTCGTAAGCAGCTTGTTGACAAGCATGTTGGATCCGAAACACATTAAGAACATCAGGAACGCCATCGCGCACGCGTATCCGAGTTCCCAACGGTTGCCGGAGAACTCGCTTATGTGCATCGACAGGGTGTACGCGACGTAGTCAGTCGTCGGGTTTCCAGCCACCGATTCAACGACCGAACCATAGCCGAATGCAGCGGTAATTGAGAGCACCGCGCCGAACTTCAGCTGTGACTGCATGTTCGGCAGCGTCACATACCACAGTTCCTGGAATCGGTTTGTTATGCCGTCGATCGCCGCCGCCTCGTACTGTGCCTTGTCAACTCCCTGAAGTCCCGCGATGAACGACAGGAACTGTGTTCCGAAGGATGACCACAGTGAAATGATGATACACAGCGGCACTATCCATTTCGTATCCTGGAAGAACAGGATAGGTGTGTCGATGAAGCCCATGTCGAGCAGCGTACCGTTGATTATACCGTAAGCATCGCTGCTGAACAGAAGTGTAAATATG
>CAZMRH010000059.1:0-2586 GCA_964568705.1 uncultured Lachnospiraceae bacterium | reverse complement strand
GAAGGCTCTGAACTTCGGAGGCAGGTCGTTGATGAACCATGCGATAATGAAGGACAGAAGGAAGGATGCAGGGCCTGTCGCAACTGCAAATATAAGTGTGTTTTTCAGTCCCGTAATGAACAGCTCATCGTCAAGGAAGAGCGTTATGTAGTTGTCAAGTCCCACCCATTTCGGAGCCTGCAGCAGGTTATACGAGGTCATGCTGAGGGTAAATGAGGCGACGACAGGGATTACGGTAAATATGAAGAACAGTATCATAAACGGGGCGATCATGACATAGGCAACCTTGTTTTGCTTCATCTGGTGCCATGTCCACTGCGCCTTCGTCATGTCTTTTCTCGACACTGCTCTCAATTCAGTATTTCGTGACATTGTCTTTTCTCCTGTTTTAGATTTTGTGTCGTGATGTTACTCAGACAGCCAGTCCTTATACGAAAGCGTAGTCTTGCCCTTTTCCGTATCGTCCTGCCAGTCCGCGTAGTTGTTTACCGTAATTCCGTTTTCCTTCATCCATTCGGGATAGAGCTTGAGTCCGAGCTTCTTGCCCTCCGCCTCAAGTCCGGTGTTGATGCCGTTCTCATCAGCGTAGGCCTTCCACTCTTCATAATCCTTAAAGCCCATGTATTCCTGGATGGCATTCCATTCGGCGGTTACCATCAGCCCGAATTCCTTACGCTTACGCGTCAGCTCTTTGTTGAGTGCATCAACGTAGCCGAGAAGTGCATCGGACGGATCCTTTCCTTCGGAATATGCAGCCGTAAACGCAAATCCGAGGTATCTGGCCGCCATGTAATCGCCGGGGTACGGTTCTATGCAGGCTGAATTCGTCATTGCCGTCTCAAGCACCTTATATTCCTTATCCGACCACGGCAGCTCCTTAAGCGCCTCAAGATTTGCAACGCCGAGCTTTGCCGAAGGTCCGAGCAGTGCGGCCATTTCATTGGAGTAATCGACCTGCATTTGCTTGTCGGTGTACCAGTCGATGAGCTTCCATGCCGATTGCTGATCTTTACAGTTACGGAGCATAGTGACACCGGAACTAACCGCTACCGTGGTGTTGTCGATGCTGCCGTCCTCGCGCACCGTACCCGGAATCGGAACAAAATCCCAGAGCCCCGTGATTTCAGGCGCGTAGATTACAAGGTTATTATAAGATGTATAAAGCTGAATTGAAATCGGAATTTCGCCGTTCTTGAATCGTGTGGAGAAGTCGTATGCAAACGGGAGTGAGTTTTGCGTGTAGTAGTTGCACATCGTCTCGAATGCGTCGAGCGTCGACTTATCATCGAAGTTTGACGCCATACCGTCGTTGCGCCAGTACTTACCGTCGCTCTGATAAAGGAATATTGTAAAGTCGTTCATCAGACCGATATCCATGTTGTTGAACTGAAGCACAGGCTCCATTGCAAGCATCTCATCCCATGTTTTCGGAATCTCAAGTCCGAGGTCGGCGAGGATGTCCTTTCTGTAGAACATCACCGGGAAGCCCTGCGAGTCCGGTATCGCGTAGACCTTGTCATATATCGTGACTGCTGTCCTCGCCGCATCGGAGAATCTTGACATAACACTATCAAACGTATCGAAATCGTTAAGAGGAACTATCGCCTCACGAATCGCGAGATCAAGCGGTGCGGTTGCATCAAGCGTTACATCGGGAGCCGTTCCCGCAATTATCGCCGTATTGAGCGTACCTGATGCGATCAGTTTCAGGTCAACGTTGATGTTCGTTTTTGCGGTAAAGTTATTTTCAATAAGGTTTTTCGTTATCTTCGCCTGATCGCGTCCGCTTGCGGTCCATGCGGTAATCGTCGTTGCATACTCGGAATTACCGTCGGCACTGCTGATCGAATCGTAATCGGTGAAAAAGCTGCCGAAGAATTTCTGGAACTCATATCCGATTGACTGCCAGATGTTATCCTTGTACTTCGGCTGGGTCTTGTCTATACCCTGAATTAGTATGTAATCCATATCGACAGTCTGAAGTGAAACGTCTGAGAGCCATGTACCGAGTGATGAGATATCCTGCTTGAGCTCGTCGAGGTTTGCGGCGATCTCATTCTCATCCTCGCTTATTTTATCAAGAAGGAGTGCTGTCTGTTCAAGTGCGCTGATGTTGTCGCTTCGTATGCCGTTGATCTCGTTGAGCAGATCGAGCACCTCATGGATGTGGTCACTCTGCACCGCAAGGTCGTTGACCGTATCCGGCATGATGCGCGAGAATCCGTATGTACGGTTCGCGTCAGGCTGAACGCCGGTCAGCTTTATGAATTCAAGGTGGTCGTTGTTGAGCGACGTGGTGATCTGGTTGACAAGATTTACTATCTGTGTCATCTCGCCGAGCGACACCTCAAGTCTTATCGTGTGTTTGCCGGCTTCAAGGTAAAATTCCAGATCCTCGTAACCGTCATTCAGCGGCTTGAGCTGCCATTCGTTCGAGTATTTGAACTGTAGCCTCTGTGCTTCGGCGAACGGGATCTCGCCGTCTATGTAAATTGTTCTCGAAACGGATATTCCGCGCAGTGACCACTGTCTGAAGCGGGGGGCTATCGTGTAAAGTCCGTTTGCGGGAACCTCTATCTGGTATTC
>CAZMRH010000058.1:10690-10950 GCA_964568705.1 uncultured Lachnospiraceae bacterium | reverse complement strand
TTGCCTGGCTTTCTTATTGCGAGGGCAACCTGCCGATTGCGGCACTGCTGCTTGCATCCCGTAATATCATGGGCGGTATCAAGTGGGCGAATTCGCTTAAGGGCGGTGACGTTGCAAAGCAGGTCGAAAAGGGAAAGAGTGCGTTTGCAGGTACTGAGATTGAGGGCAAAACTCTCGGCGTAATCGGACTCGGCGCTATCGGCGGCATGGTCGCAAACGCAGCAAAGAGCCTCGGCATGAGCGTTATCGGCTGCGATCCG
>CAZMRH010000058.1:269-10680 GCA_964568705.1 uncultured Lachnospiraceae bacterium | reverse complement strand
ATCAAAGCGGCATGGCATCTGTCACGCGCAATCCGTCAGGCTGCGTCATATGAGGAAATTTACAAGGAAGCTGACTACATCACGCTTCACGTTCCGGCAACCCCCCAGACGAAGGGCATGATTAATGCTGACACTCTCGCGATGATGAAGGACGGCGTGAAGATTGTCAATCTGTCGCGCGCCGATCTTGTAAACATCGCAGACATTAAGGCGGCTATCGCATCGGGTAAGGTGTCCTGCTATGTGACCGACTTCCCGACCGACGACAGCATAAACTGCGACGGCATCATCACAACCCCGCATCTCGGCGCGTCCACCTCGGAGTCTGAGGATAACTGCGCGGTCATGGCGGCTCACGAGCTGTCCGACTTCCTTGAAAACGGCAACATTACCAACAGCGTAAACTATCCGTCGATTATGATGCCCAGAAGCGGCGACGGCAGAATCGTGATACTTCACAAGAACATACCGAACATGCTCAACAACATCACCGGATGCATCTCGGCGAATATCGAGAACATGGGCAACCGTTCAAAGGGCGACTATGCATGCACGATAATCGACACCTCCGCACCGATGTCCGACGAGCTTATCGCGAAGATCGCATCGCTTGACAACGTCATCCGCGTTATAAAAATAGGCTGAACAAAATAAAAAATAAATAACAGCCACGGTAAATACAGATTTACCGCGGCTGTTTTATATTTAGTCGAGGACCTTTTGTCTCAGCCCGAGCAGACGCTCAGCGTTGCCATGCAGAATCAGCTCACGCTCGTTATCACTCAGCCCAAGAGTATTCAGAAGCCGCATCGCCATTGCCGGTGTCTGCCACGGCATATCCGTGCCGAATACGATTTTCTCCGCACCGTGCCGCTCAAGTATATCAAGCGCGATGTAGCGCGGCATTGCCGAGTACCCCATCGACACATCAAACCACAGTGGCAGTCCGCACAGGTAACGGATGACATCAGCACCCATGTTCTGACCGCCCCAGTGAGCGGCGATGACGGGTGATGAAAACCACCCGAGCGCTTCTGAAAGTGCTTTCGGCTCACATCCGAAAGGCGGACGGAAGCCGTAGTCGGAGCCCGCATGAAACACGGTTACAAGTCCAAGCCGCGATATCTTTTCGTAAATCGGCTTCATCTTTGCGTCGTTCACAAAAAAACCCTGATAATCGGGATGCAGCTTGATGCCGCGAAGCCCCGCCGCGGCGATTCTGTCAAGCTCATCAAGCGCGTCGGGCGCGTCCGGATGCACCGTGCCGAACGGAATAAGCCTGTCGGACACGGTCGATATCGCGAAATCGTTGACCGCGTGCATTTGATGCGGGTTTGTTGCGATGTTGAGAACCACGGAGATGTCGACACCCTCACGGTCCATCACCCGTATGAGTCCTTCCGGCGTGCCGTCATGCTGCGGGATCAGCCCGCCGGAATTGTAGCTCAGCTTTTCTATCGCGCGGGGTGCGAGACGCGGCGGGAAGCAGTGCGTGTGAAAATCTATAAACATAATTATTCCTTAATTTATCAGCCGGAACGGTGGGGACCGTTCTCTGCATTATTACAATGACCGTCTACAGGCTGTCAACCTGAGTCTGCGAGAGCATCCGTATTCCGCCTTCTTCAAGTACGCGGACGCATTTTTCCTTATCGGACGGGCGGATAATGATAACGGCGTTGTCGCCCGTGTTCTTGTAGAATGAATAGGTGTATTCAATTGATATGCCGGCGCTTTCAAGAAGCGTGAGTACATTCGAGAGCCCGAGCGGACGGTCGGGCACGCAAACGCACACGACGCTGTTTACTTTCGCGATCTGCCCGTTATCACGGAGTAGATGGAGCGCAGGATCTATCTGTGAATCCTTGACTATGCAGCGGATGATGCCGAAGCTTGCTGTATCGGCGATGGAGAGCGCCATGAGGTCAATGCCGGCCTTGCCGAGAAGCTCGGTCAGCTCACGAAGCGAGCCGCGAACGTTTTCAAGATATACCGAAATCTGTTTAACAAACATAATATGCCTCCGTTTTATTTGTTTTATGAATTACCGTATTTTATGCGTGCATCAGAGCTTGCGCTGATCTATTACACGCTTTGCCTTGCCCTCGGAACGCGGTATCGACTTCGGCGGAACGAGCGTCACCTTCGCGGTGATACCGACTACCGACTTTATCTCAGCCGAGATGTGATTGCGTATCTCCTCGATGTGCGCCACCGTATCGGAGAACAGCTCCTCGGTCAGCTCCACGCGCACTTCAAGCATATCTGTGGAGTTGACGCGATCGACGACAAGCATGTAATGCGGTGCGACACCGTTCATGCGGACGAGCACTGACTCAATCTGCGACGGGAATACGTTGACACCGCGTATGATGATCATGTCGTCGGTGCGTCCGGTGATGCGACCCATTCGGATCGTTGTTCTGCCGCATGCGCACGGCGTATCGTCAAGCGTGCAGATGTCGTGAGTGCGGTAACGGAGCATGGGCATGCCCTCTTTTGTGATAGTCGTGAACACAAGCTCACCCGCATTACCGTGCGGTACGGGCATCTCGGTGACAGGATCGATTATCTCGGGGATGACGTGATCCTCGTTGATGTGCATGCCGTGCTTTTCAAGGCACTCGAATGCGACGCCGGGCCCCGCGATCTCGGTAAGTCCGTAGATGTCGTATGCATCGATGTCGAGAAGTTCTTCGAGCTTCGAACGCATTTCCTCAGTCCACGGTTCAGCGCCGAAGCAGCCTGATCTCAGCTTGAGATCCGCCGGAGTAAGCCCCATTTCACGCGCCGATTCTCCGAGGTAGATCGCATATGACGGCGTGCAGCAGAGCATCGTTGAGCCGAGCTCGCGCATCATCATCAGCTGACGCTGGGTGTTGCCGCTCGACATGGGAATGACCGTCGCGCCGAGCCTTGTTGCACCCTGATGCGCGCCAAGCCCTCCCGTGAACAGGCCGTAGCCGTAGCAGATCTGTACAATACCGCTTTCATCGCAGCCTGCGGCGGAAAGCGAGCGTGCGCACATTTCAGTCCAGATCTCGATATCATGCTCGGTGTATCCGGCAACTATCGGCCTGCCTGTCGTGCCGGACGAGCCATGTATCCTGACGATTTTCGACTGAGACACGGCAAGAAGTCCGAACGGGAACTGATCGCGGAGGTCTGTTTTCTCCGTGAACGGGAGAAACTTAAGGTCATCGACCGACTTGATGTCGCCGGGCATGATACCCTTTTTGTTCATTCTCTCGCGGTAGAGCGGCACATTCGCATACTCATGCGCGACGACCTCCCTGAGACGAGCTGACTGAAGCGCGCGTCTTTCATCCCTGCTCATACACTCCATTTCAGGACTGTATATGCGTCCCTCTGTGTTTTTCATAACATCACTCCTTAAAAAAATAAGCCGCACAGATTTCTGTGCGGCTGAGAATAACTTATGACGGTATAGTCATACAGTTTCATTTGCAGCACAAAAAGCTTTTACTCCGTTAAATGAAAAGTAAAAGTAAAAGGCTGTAAATATGAAAGCTGAGACGTAAATCATAATTGCACCTTCATCTGAGCGTGGTTTCCTGATGTTTCAACGATTATATCATGCGGATTGTAAGATGTCAAGCAAAAAAATATAAATTGTGAAATAATTTTGTAATTTTATCGTTGTTGACAAATAATTAAATATAATGTACAATTAATTTTGGATAAAATTATATATGACGCGATTTTGTGGGTATGTCATGTCAAGCGAACAACTACCTGTTTTGATTGTGGAAAACTTTACGATACCTTTCATTCGCTTACTCTGTTAAATCATGCTATACACATAATTTGATGTCGATACGGTGACTGTATCGGCGAAATACGAACGAAACATGCCGGCGATAATCTGACTGCCGGGCAGTCAGACTATCGCAGACAAAAAGCGAAACATGATTACAGTATATTCACCGACAGATTAATGTGTGCTTACTCCGAATGCGATAGCCCGCTGAAGTGCTCGTACAGCAAACCGATGCAGACTTTGTATGTCAAGATTAAATTGCACGGCGAGTACAATTATGTTTGCAGATGAGCCTTAGATTACAGCAAATCCCAGAAGTGGGTTTCGGGGAATCCTTGTCCCCTGAACAGCTGTCCGATACTTTTCTCCGCAGAAAAGCAACAGAAAAACCCATCATGGGTATACACAAAGTTACGCTTTTGGCAAAGCAGATTGGAACCCGAAAGATTTCGGCGACATATATTTCAGTAAACAAATAACAACTTTATCCGGAGGTGATTCCATGGATAAATCCGAGCTTGTGCGGCTGGCGGTGCAGTCGGCAAAGGCGGCTTACGCGCCGTATTCGCACTTCATGGTCGGCGCCGCGCTCCTGTGTGAGGACGGACGCGTCTATCTCGGCTGCAATATTGAAAACGCATCCTTCACGCCGACATGCTGTGCTGAACGCGCGGCATTTATAAAGGCGGTCAGCGAGGGGGAGAGAAAATTTTCAAAGATAGCGGTCGCAGGCGGCAGGGACGGTGTGATATCAGAGTTCTGCCCGCCGTGCGGAGTATGCCGTCAGGTGATGGCGGAGTTCTGCGATCCGGATAAATTCACCGTACTGCTGACTGACGGCAACGATATACGGGAATATAAACTCGCCTCGCTTCTGCCGATGTCGTTCGGCGGTAATTTCATTTAACCTCGGAGGAACCGGCATGCGAATGTACGATATTATTAAAAAGAAGCGCGACGGCAGAGCTCTGTCGGATGACGAGATACGATTCTTTATCAGCGCTTTTACCGCAGGTCATATCCCCGATTATCAGGCGTCGGCGCTTATGATGGCACTGTATTTCCGCGGCATGAACACGCGCGAGATGGCAACGCTCACCGATGCGATGGCTCATTCCGGCGATACGGTCGATCTCTCGCGCTTCGGTGCACTGTCAGTCGATAAGCACAGCACCGGCGGTATCGGTGACAAGACTACGCTCATCGTCGCACCGATAGCCGCAAGCGTCGGATGCAAGGTGGCGAAGATGTCAGGACGCGGCCTCGGTCATACCGGCGGCACTGTCGATAAGCTCGACGCGGTCGCCGGATACCGCACCACCCTTTCGCCTGACGAGCTCATGAGTACAGTCGAGCGCGTCGGTATGGCAGTGATCGGTCAGAGCGGCAACCTCGCACCAGCCGATAAAAAGCTATACGCGCTGCGCGATGTGACCGCGACTGTCGAGAGCATACCGCTCATCGCGTCAAGCATCATGTCAAAGAAGATTGCGGCGGGCGCACATTCGATAGTGCTGGACGTGAAGGTCGGCAGCGGCGCATTCATGAAGAATGCGGCTGACGCGGAGCTGCTCGCGAAAACGATGGTCAATCTCGGTCACGCGTGCGGCAGAAACGTGACGGCGGTGCTGACAAATATGGACGTGCCGCTCGGACGTGCGGTCGGCAATTCGCTTGAGGTGGCTGAAGCTGTACAGGCGCTTTTGGGTCACGGCGACGGTGATCTTACCGAGGTATGCCTTACGCTTGCTGCCGAGATGATGCGGATGGCGCTCGGCTGCGGCGATAATGAAGCAATGCATATGGCGAAAGCGTCACTTGAGGACGGCAGCGCTTATGCGAAATTCGAGGAGTGGATAGTGGCGCAGGGCGGAAGTGCCGCAGGGCTTCGCGACGGCACGCAGTTCGCACCTGCTGGGTATGAGCGGAAAATAATATCGCATGAGAACGGATACATTTCCGCGATGAATGCGGAGATGATCGGAAACGCGGCACGCATAATGGGTGCGGGACGTGCCGAGGTCGGAGACGTGATCGACAGCGCAGCAGGCATCATGATCGGCGTGAAAACGGGAGATAAGTGCATCGCGGGCGAGACTGTGCTTGCGACGCTTTATACTGACAGGCCCGACACAATTGATGAGGCGGAGCGGATGTATCTTGACGCGGTGACGTTCTCGGACGATGCACCCGCGACGGGAAAAATGATTTACAAAATAATCAGGCAGGGATAAAATGACGATTGAAACCGACAGGCTCACGCTTCATGCTTTGGATGCTCGGCAGCTTGCGCTGTGGATAAAAGACATGAAGTCGCTTGAGCGCGAGCTTTACTGCACATATGAAGCCGAGCCGATGGAGGGTTTCTTCCGTGATATCGTGAGCGGTCAGCTTGCGGCGACCGAGGCAGACGCTGAAAACTATGTCTGGCACAGCTTCTGGCTGCTGATAAGAAAATCGGACGGCACGGTCGTCGGCTCGGCCGACTTCAAGGATGTGCCGGATGACAGAGGCGAAGTCGAGATCGGATACGGGCTCGGCGCACGTTTTGAACATAACGGCTACATGACCGAGGCAGTGCGCGCGATGTGCGAGTGGGCACTGACGCGTGACGGAGTATATCACGTTATCGCAGAGACCGACCTTGACGGTTACGCGTCACAGCGGATACTCGCGCGGTGCGGCTTTACCGAGTACAGCCGCGAAGATACTGCATGGTGGCGGCTGTAAAGAATAACATACACAATCGCGGTGTCGGCTCATAATATTCAGGGCGGACACCGCGATTTTTCTGCGGCACCAGAATTTATTATATTCAGGTGAGGATTTACGAAGGCTCAAACGAATAACAGATGAGGGGACACCCCGGGACAGGAGGACAATATGGATAACGGTGCAAGTAGCTACCGCCGTTTCCTTGATGGCGACGAATGTGCATTTACCGAAATACTCACACTTTACCGCGAAAATCTGATATTCTTCATCAACCGCACCGTGCATGACCTCGACTGCGCCGAGGACATCGCGGCTGACAGCTTCATGGAGCTTATCGCGCATCCGCATCGCTACAGCTTCAAGACCTCGTTGAAAACGTACCTTTTTACGATAGCTCACAACAAGACTGTGGACTACGTCCGTCACAATTCGGTGCTTTCGGTATCGGCGATTGATGAGCAGTGCGCGGAGATACGAGACGAATACGCGTCGCTTGAGGAGAGCGTGATGAGGGATGAGGAGAAGCGTGCGCTTCACTCGGCGATGGCCGGTATTTCAGACGAATACCGCGAGGTACTTCATCTCATCTATTTCGAGGAGATGTCATACCGGGACGCTGCACGCGTCATGGGCAAGCGGGTAAAGCAGATCGACAATCTCGCGGCGCGTGGAAAAAATGCACTTCGTGCTGTCCTGAAAAAGGAGGGCTATAATTATGAGAAGTAAAGATGAATTTGAAAAATATGTGCGCGAGGGCGGTATGAAGAAACGCCGTGCCGCACGCGTGAGAGCGCTGAGACTTGCGGGGGGAGGCGCGGTGCTGTGCGTATGTCTGTGCATCGGTGCGGCGATATGGCTTTCACCTATGATGAACCGTACACCCGACACACCCACACAAGCCGAAACAGGGGCTGCCGCTACTTTCGGAAGAGAAGACGCGGTCACAGAAGTCGCTTTGTCCACCGAATACGCCAGTGCTTTGGAAAAAGATTTATCGGGCATCATGGGGGGGGAGATTTGTAAAGAATCTGCCGTTGCCGAGTCTGATATTACGGAAACTTATGACAGCTCGGATGCCGGTTACCGTGACCCAAGACTTCCGACCGCTGTTGACATTTACACGCTTCCGGCAGAGGACAACACCGTGGTGACGCATATCGTCGACCTCGACACCGTCGATCTTGTGGGCGATGCGATGGTGAAAGTATGGAATTCAGGTGAAGAAAGTAATTATGACGGCATTGAAAGCGGTGTGGTTTATTACGTGAAGTTTTCTTCCGAAAGCGCAGCTATGACGTACACGTTTACGGGGAATTACATCTCATGTAATAACGGCAACTTCTGGTGCCACCACCTGACGGACGCTGACGCACAGTCTTTTCAGGAGCTGCTCGACGAACTCATGAAGGGAGGTGAGTGATGTGAAAATGAGAACAGTACTGTTGATTTTCACGATACTGCTATTGTCGCTGCTCACCTCATGCGCGGACGGCAAATCAGCCGGAAATAAAACGATAGCGCCTGCCATTACCGCGGCGGAGACAGGCACATATGCCGAACTTTCAGATGATACCGGTGCGAGTGAGCCGTATGACGGCGGGGGCGAAATTTACACTGAGCCTGCCGCTCCCGAGCCGAATCCTTTAGCAGCCGATGACGGAGCGGATGCAAATCTCCACGTTGACGACAAAAGTCCGACTTCGGTCGACATCTATACGCTTCCGGCACAGGACAACAGCGTGGTTACGCATATCGTAGACCACGCCACTGTCTTGCATGTGACCGATGATGTGATGACAGCAATGTGCACAGGTACTCCGTGCAGCTACGACGGAAGCCAAAACGGCATGATTTATATTGTGAAACTTTACTCACAATACAACACACTGACGTATACGTTTTCAGGAAATTACATTATGTGTGACAACGACACCGTATGGCACAAGCTGACGGATGCCGACGCGGCGGCACTTTGCGGACTGCTTGACAATCTTACGTAACAAAGGAGGATGATATGAAAAACATCATCAGGGAAATGACCGCGGCGGTGCTTGCCGCATTATTACTGCTCTCAGTCGCGTCGTGTGCGTCCTCGTCAAGGGAGTCACACGAGCAGACGAAGACTCCCGATACTATGCCGTATACGGAGAGCGACACAGGTGACACAGGCGGCTCAGGCAGTTCCGCGACACCTGTATGGGATGGTAAAGCATTGTACGACTACGGCAGTGCCGAGGATCGCACGTTTTTGTGGGGTGCGACCGACTTTTCGCTGAAGCTGTGGCAAGATGTGAGCCGTGACGGCGGAAACGATAACACGCTTGTCTCGCCCCTGTCGGTGATGATGGCGCTTGCGATGACGGCGAACGGCGCGGACGGCGAGACATTGGCTCAGCTTGAGCGTGTACTCTGCACGGATGAAAGCGGTAACGCGTGCGATATCGGAACGATCGACAAATATATGTCAGCGTACATGGAATCTACCGATACGGAAAACTCAAAGCTGTCGATTGCAAATTCGATATGGATACGCGATTTGCCGAAACCGGTCGCGATAAAAGGTGACTTTTTGAAGGCGAATGAGCAGTACTTCGCGGCAGAGGTGAGAAGAACATTGTTTGACCAATCGACCGTAAACGAAATCAACGGCTGGGTGTCGGACAAGACGGACGGGATGATTGATTCCATCATCGACAATATTCCCGAGGAGACGGTGATGTTCCTGATAAACGCGCTGGCGTTCGATGCCGAATGGGAGAGTCCGTATTACAAGGAGGATATTTCGGACGGCAAGTTCACCGCGTCGGACGGCACATCGGAGGATGCCGAAATGATGTATTCGGAGGAATACGGTTACATCCATGGTGAGTACGCGACTGGCTTTATCAAGGATTACGCCGACGGCAGGTATTCGTTTGCAGCACTGCTTCCAGAGGAGGGAATGAGGGCGGATGACTTTGCCGAAACTCTTGATACGGCACAGTTCATTGAAATGATCGACGGTGCGAAGTCCGAGAAGGTTGTGACGACCATGCCGAAGTTCAGCTTTGAATATTCAGGGGAATTGAACAGCGCGCTCAAATCACTCGGCGTAACCGACGCGTTCGACGCGGATGACGCCGACTTCTCACTCCTTTCCGATGACGGTAAGGATCTGTATATCAACCGCGTCATTCATAAGACGTTTATCGAGGTGAACGAGCGCGGGACTAAAGCGGGCGCTGCGACTGCGGTGGAGATGAACGAGACCAGTGCGATGGAGAGTGAGCCGCATTACGTCACACTTGACCGTCCGTTCGTATTTGCGATAATAGACAACTACACCTCGCTCCCAGTGTTCTTGGGCACTGTAAACAGCGTTGCACAGTAAATCCCATATAATTTCTGAAAATCGGCGGAAGCCGTAAACGTCAGTCTGACGCTTGCGGCTTCCGCCAATTATTTTATCTGACCGACTTTTTCCGCACATCTGACATATCATCGCAAAGAAGCGAACATTAAGTTAAATAATAGCGAAATTTTCGTTAAAGGGGTTTTCAAAAATTAAATTATATGATATACTACATAAGTATATGTGCGCTTACAGTTATTTTTTTGTCGGACGTACAGTTACATATCTCAATCAACTCTCAATCAAGATGAGGAGGAACATATTAATGAAGAAAAAGATCAGCAAGATTCCTTTCAGCGGGACTGCCGAGCAGGAAGCAAAGCTGAAGGCTACCATTGACGCCAACAAGGACGACAAGAGCAACTTGATGGTGGTCATGCAGAAGGCTCAGGACATCGGCGGGGAGGTCTCCGGCGAACACGGCATCGGCATTACCAAAATCGCTTTTTTGTCCAGGGAGAAAATGGAGGCCATCCGGGAGGTCAAGAGGCTCAGCGACCCGCGGAATATTATGAACCCCACCA
>CAZMRH010000058.1:0-259 GCA_964568705.1 uncultured Lachnospiraceae bacterium | reverse complement strand
GTGCAGGAGATGATCGCCGAGGGCATGGATGTCCCGCTGGAAAAGGTTTACGGTGTTTCGACATTCTACGCTCAGTTCGCTCTCTCGCCCAAGGGTAAGTACAACGTGTCGGTCTGTCTCGGCACGGCGTGCTACGTCAAGGGCTCGGGCGACATATTCGACAAGACCTCCGAGATACTCGGCATCGGTGCTGACGAATGTACTCCCGACGGCAAGTTCTCCCTCACCGCCTGCCGCTGCATCGGCGCCTGTGGACTTG
>CAZMRH010000057.1:0-11221 GCA_964568705.1 uncultured Lachnospiraceae bacterium | reverse complement strand
ACTTTTCTCCGCAGAAAAGTAACAAGAAAAAACCCGTCATGGGTATACGCATAGTCACGCTATAAGCAAAGCGCGTTGGTGTCCGAACGATATCCGCAGACTTTGGCGAGAAACACAAAGAAAAAACCCGTTATGGGTATAAGCCAATTTACGCTATAAACAAAGCAGGTTGGTGTCCGAACGATTTCACGAGACATACGCCGAGTGGATATAAAATCCGCCCTATATAAAATTGTGAGAGTTACAATAAATACCCATTATGAGTATCGGCATAGATACGCATAAGTAAAGCTGGTGTCTGTTCGAGCGAAATTGACAAATTATATACATTTATTCCCCGTATTTTGTCCCTTTTTTGCCCGTTAAAATTCGGAAAAGTAGTTTACAAGAGAACAAAACAATGGTAAAATAATAAGAATAGTATGTATAATAATTCATTTAACATAAAGGAGCAGCATATGGATTGCAACTGCAGAAAATCCGACTTGTCAAAGCTCGAACCGATGCTTCATGAGTACGCGGACATTCCCGGAAGCCTCATCACCGTGCTTCAGAAGGCACAGGAAATATACGGCTACCTGCCGTATGACGTTATCTGCCGCATTGCGGAAGTTACGAACAATACTCCCGCACATGTTCTCGGCGTCGCCACCTTCTATACCCAGTTCAGAATGAAGCCCGTCGGTAAATACCTAATCCTTATCTGCAAGGGTACGGCGTGCCACGTCAACGGAAGTGATGCAATCGCCGATGCCGTTACGGAAAAGCTCGGCATAAACGACGGCGATACAACCGACGACAGTCTTTTCTCACTGTCCTTCGTCGCATGTCTCGGCTGCTGTTCACTATCACCTGTCATGATGATAAATGAGGATACATACGGCTCGCTCACGCCGGAAAAAGCGTGTGCGATACTTGACGGAATAATCACTAAGGAGGCGGCAAAATGAAGATAGCTGTAGGTGAAGGCTCCTGCGGAGTCGCCGCGGGTGCTGCCAAGGTTTACAACGCGATATACGCCGCGCTTCCCGCTTCTCTTAAAACGTCGCTGACAATCGTCGGCTGTATCGGCATGTGCTTTCTCGAACCGATCGTCGATCTTTACGAGGACGACGGCACGCTCCACCGCCTTGTTAAAGTCACTCCCGACGACGCGGCGGCAATAGCCGCGGCAGCGTCAGGTGACACAGCGGCGGTCGCATCCCTTGAAATATCGGACGATGACGCGTCATTCCTCTCGCGTCAGACGAGAAACGCACTTCGCGGCTGCGGAATCGTAAACCCCGAGAGCATCGACGATTACATAGCTCACGGCGGATACGCGGCGATAAAGAAAGTGCTCACCGAAATGACGCCCGAATCCGTTATCGAGGAAATGAAGATTTCCGGGCTCGGCGGACGAGGCGGCGCAGGCTTCCCGACTTGGTTCAAATGGAACGCCGCGCGTCAGAGTGCGGGTGATGAAAAGTACCTCATCTGCAACGCCGACGAGGGTGATCCCGGTGCGTTCATGGACCGCGCTGTCATCGAAAGCGACCCGCACAGGCTCATCGAAGGTATGCTTATAGGCGCATACGCGATGAGTGCGTGCGAGATACTTGTGTACGTTCGTGCGGAGTATCCGCTTGCAATCGTCAGACTCGGTAAAGCAATTGAGCAGGCGGCAGAGCGCGGCTATATCGGCAAAAACATTCTCGGTACGAATTTCTCCTGCGGCATCCGCATCAAGGCGGGCGCAGGCGCGTTCGTATGCGGTGAGGAGACGGCGCTCATCGAATCGCTTGAAGGCAATCGCGGTATGCCGCGTCTCAAGCCGCCATTCCCCGCTCAGTCCGGCTACTGGCAGAAGCCGTCGAACATCAACAACGTAGAGACATTCGCGAACGTTGCGGTAATAATAAACGAGGGTGGTGGGAAGTTTGCGTCGCTCGGTACTGAGAATTCAAAAGGTACTAAAGTGTTCGCGCTGACCGGCAAGATACGCCGCGGCGGACTTGTCGAGATACCGATGGGCATGACGCTGCGCGAGGTCATATTCGGTATCGGCGGCGGAATCCGTGACGGACGCGAGTTCAAGGCGGTTCAGATGGGCGGGCCGTCCGGCGGATGTATTCCCGCTTCACTGCTCGACACGATCATCGACTACAGGGAGCTTGCAAAAACCGGTGCGATAATGGGCTCGGGCGGAATGGTCGTTATGGACGACACGACCTGCATGGTCGGTATGGCGAAATTCTTCCTTGACTTCACCGCAAAGGAATCCTGCGGCAAATGCGTTCACTGCCGTATCGGCACGAAGCGCATGCAGGAAATACTGACGCGCATCACCTCGGGTGAGGGACGCTGCGGCGACATCGAGCTGCTTCTGGAGCTGTGCAGTGCCATCAGAGACGGCGCGCTGTGCGGTCTCGGTCAGACAGCCCCCAACCCGGTGCTTACCACCATCCGCTACTTCCGTGATGAATACGAGGCTCATATAAATGAAAAGTGCTGTCCGGCACATTCCTGCCGGGATATGCTCACATATGAAATCGACGCATCTCTCTGCCGCGGCTGCACGCTCTGTGCAAAGAAGTGTCCGGCGGGCGCTATTTCGGGCGAGGTCAAGTCCGCTCACAAGATCGACCCGGCAGGGTGCATCCGCTGCGGTCAGTGCGCGAAGGTATGCCGCTTCGGTGCGGTATGCGTGAAATAAGGAGGGGATATCATGAAGGAAATAAAACTTACGATAAACGGTATTCCCGTAACCTGTCACGAGGGCGATACCATACTGAAAGCCGCTTCCGACGCGGGTATATATATCCCGACGCTGTGCCATAATGAGACGGTCAAGGTATACGGCGCATGCGGACTTTGTTTAGCCGAGGCCGAGGGTATACCGAAGCTGCTGCGCACATGCTCGGTAAAAGCGTCCGACGGCATGGTCATATCGACCGAGACCGACCGCGTGAAGAAGGCAAGAAAAATCGCCATCGAGCTTCTGATGAGCGATCACGACGGCGACTGTATCGGTCCGTGCAGTCTGAACTGCCCGGCAGGTACGAACTGTCAGAAGTACCTTAAGCAAATCGCAGGCGGTGACTTCCACGGCGCGGTCGAGACCATCAAGGAAAAGGTACCGCTTCCCGCGTCGATCGGGCGTGTTTGTCCGCATCCGTGCGAGAAGAAGTGCCGTCGCAACTTAACCGAAGCGCCGCTGTCGATCGCATATCTCAAGAGCTTCGCGGCGGACTTTGATCTTGAAAACGATACATACACACCGACGTGCGCCAAAAGCACAGGCAAGTGCGTCGCGGTAATCGGCGGAGGCCCGGGAGGTCTTTCGGCGGCGTACTATCTGAGGCTTCGCGGACACGATGTCACCGTATTCGACGCTATGCCCAAGATGGGCGGAATGCTGCGATACGGTATCCCCGAATACAGACTTCCGAAAGCGGTGCTCGACCGCGAAATACATGAAATAGAAAAGCTCGGCGTGAAGCTCGTGAATAATACGAAGCTCGGCGGTGCTGACTTCGATGCGGTGTGCGAAAAATATGACGCGACCGTCGTTGCAATCGGCGCGTGGAGCAGCATGGGAATGCGTTGTCCCGGCGAGAAAACGGGCGGCGTTATCGGCGGCATTAACTTCCTCGGCGATGTATCCCGCTATCTCAGTGAGGGCGGCGAGAAGCCCGAAATCGGCAGAAACGTGGCGGTCGTCGGCGGCGGAAATACCGCGATGGACGCATGCCGTACCGCTATAAGACTGGGTGCTGAGAACGTTTATGTCATTTATCGCCGTACCCGTGCGGAAATGCCCGCTGAGGATGTCGAAATAGATGAGGCGATCGAGGAGGGCGTACAGTTCAAGTTCCTCACGAACCCCGCCGAGATCATAAGTGATGCCGGTCACGTGACGCAGGTCAAGCTTCAGGTAATGGAACTCGGTGAGCCGGACGCGAGCGGCAGGCGCTCACCTGTACCGGTCGAGGGCAAGTTTGAAATACTCGACGTTGACACCGTCATCGCGGCGATCGGTCAGCGCGTAAACACCGCGGGCTTTGAGTCTCTTGAAGTGAATCAGCGCGGCATAATCGCGGCGGACGAGGCAACGTACATGACGTCGCGCGAGGGCGTATTCGCGGTAGGTGACGCAACAAACCGCGGCGCGTCAATCGCGATCGAGGCAATCGGTGAGGGCGGACGCTGTGCCGCGGTAGTTGATTCATACCTCGCGGGCGCGGTTATTCCTTATAAAAAGCCGTACGTTTCCGAGCGTCACGTCACGGCCGAGATGCTTGCCGACCGCGAGCGTATCCCGAGAAACGCAATGCCTGTGAGAGCGGCTGACGAGCGCCGTCACGACTTCAAGGAAGTGAACCTCGGATTCTCCGCTGACGTTGCGATGCATGAGGCGGCGCGTTGTCTCGAATGCGGCTGTCACGATTACGATGATTGTAGTCTCATCCGCGCGGCAAGGCTCGATCCTCCGACGAGCGACCGTCTGGCAGGTACCAAAAACACTCATCCCGTAGAGCGCGAACTTCGCGTAATCGAGCGCAATCCCGCGAAATGCGTACTATGTGCGCTGTGCGTGAGAGTATGCCGCGAGGACGCGGGACGCGGTATTCTGGGACTTATGGATCGCGGCTTTGTCACCTCAATCAAACCCGTGTTCATTGACGATGCCGACATCGCGGGATGTGCCGAGTGCCACAAGTGCGTTGACGCGTGCCCGACAGGTGCACTGAAGTTTCTGAAATAATACAATATTCCGGCGGAGGTCGCGATGGAGCAAATTTACACAATTCCCGTAAATGAGGCGTTTGAGGAGTGCACTGAAAGCGGCGCGTGTCCGTTCTGCCTGATGTGCGAAAGACTCGAAGCAAGTGAACTTGACCTGATACTCGGCGCGTCGATGATGGAACCGGATATTCGAATAAAGACAAACGAAGCGGGATTCTGCCGCCATCACTTCGACGCAATGCTCACCCATTCCGGCAAAAAGCTCGCGCTTGCGCTGATGCTTGAAAGTCACATCGACGAGGTGAGAAAGTCGCTCAAGTCACCGGGACTGCTCGCGGCGGCTGACGGTGCGAAATCGGCGGATGCTTTTGTAAAAGTCGCCGATTCATGCTACTTATGTGAGCGAATCGGGCACAATTTTACTGTGATGACGGACTGCGCGGCGTATCTGTGGGAAACTGATGATGCATTCCGCGCAAAGCTCGATAAGCAGCACGGCTTCTGTCTGCCGCACTTTGCGAAGTATCTCGGTGCGGCGGAAAAGCGCATGAAAAAGAAGGACTTCGCCGCGTTCTACAAGGCAATATATAAAATCGAGGACGCGTATCTCGCGCATCTCGGCAATGACGTGTCCGCGTTCGCAAAACAGTTCGACTACCGCAGTACGAATGATTCGTGCGAGGGTGCAAAGGGTGCGCCGGAGCGTGCGGTCACGGGACTTGCGGGCGGTGTGATACAGCCGAAGAAGTGACACATATACGGTAAATCGTGTGGTAAAAAGTATTTCACAAACTCGCGGGACACAGAAATTCACAGGCGGCGGCGACAAATAAAACCGCCGCCTTATGAAAAGGAGCGGATAAAATGAGCGGACGCGCAGAAATTCTGACCGTCTCGTCAAGACGGCTGCACATCGGCGGACTTACGCATTTTTCACTTTACAAGACAATGGACTGCGGGCAGTGCTTCCGCTTCGACCGTATCCCCTCCGACACTCACCGCGTACAGTTTGCGGGGGTCGCTGCGGGACGGTATATCCGCATCGCGCAGGACAAACCCGATGAAATCTACATCTACAATTCCTCGGAGGAGGATTTCGAAAACATCTGGCGCGACTATTTCGCCCTTGATGAGGATTACGGAGGAATAAACCGCCGCATAGCTAACGCGCTTCCCGATGATGCGGGACGCGAAGTAATGCGTCAGGCGATACGCCTCTCCGACGGCATCCGCATCCTTCATCAGGAGCCGTGGGAAACTCTGTGCTCGTTCATCGTGTCGCAGAACAACAACATACCGCGGATAAAGAAGATCATCGCCGTGATGAGTGAAGCCTACGGCGAGTATATCGGCACATTCGGCGGGGTCGACCGATTCGCGTTCCCGACGGCAAAGTCACTTGAAAACGCAGGTGCTGAGGCAATATTCGCACTTCATACAGGCTTTCGCGCATCGTACATATTCGACGCGGCGCAGGCTGTCGCATCGGGGAGACTGTCGCTTGACGCGGCGGCTCACGCCGGCAGCTATGATGATGCGGCGGCGTTGCTCGAAACGGTAAAGGGCATAGGCCCGAAGGTCGCCGCATGTACTCTGCTGTTCGGCTTCGGACGGTACGACGCTTTCCCCATCGACGTGTGGATCCGTCGTGTACTTGAGCGTCACTTCCCGAACGGTATTGACGTGACGCGCTTCGGTGATGACGCAGGTATCGCGCAGCAGTATCTGTTCTACTTCGAGCGCTACCTCGGCGGCGGCACGGATGAGTAAGAATAGCCGAGTTATAATCCACATTATTCTGAAAAATAAGCAAGGGCTTCAGCGGTTGTATCGCCGAAGCCCTTATTATATTTGTACTTTTTACTTTGCCCTTGCTTTTGCGACCGCGCGCTGGATGAGCTTTACTATCTCGACAATCGGTATGACCGATAATGCAAGCCCCATTGCGATCGCGTATTCCTCAAAGCCGACAGGTGTGAACTCAAACGCTTCCGACAGGAACGGGATCTCCGCCGCGCATGTCGTAAGGATCAGCGATGCCGCCATTGACCCCCACAGGAAGATGTTCTGCTTCTTCATCGCGAATATCGAGCCGCGGCGGCTTCTCATGTTGAATGAATGGAATATCTCAGCCATGGACATGGTCATGAACGCCATCGTCATGCCGTGGTAGCTGATGCCGTCGTTAATGAAGATACTGCCTGTTTCGTTGAAGTGACCTATAAGGTACGCCGCAATTGTCAGCACCGAAACCATCGCACCCTGCCACAGACAGTCGATCGCCATGCCGCCCGCGAATATGCCGTCCTTGGCGGGGCGAGGCTCACGCTTCATCAAATCGTCTTCACCCGGCTCCATACCGAGCGCAAGCGCGGGGAAGCAGTCGGTGATGAGGTTGATCCAGAGAAGATGCACGGGGCGAAGTATCGTAAATCCGAGAATCGTTGCGACGAATATAGAGATGACCTCGGAGAGGTTAGACGACAAGAGGAACTGTATAGACTTGCGGATGTTGTCGTAGATGCGGCGGCCTTCCTCGACTGCTGAAACGATTGTGGCGAAGTTGTCGTCGGCAAGCACCATGTCCGCGACGTTTTTCGTAACGTCCGTACCCGTGATACCCATGCCCACGCCGATATCCGCGCTCTTTATGGACGGCGCGTCATTTACACCATCGCCCGTCATTGCGGTAATCATGCCGTGTTCACGCCATGCGTTGACGATGCGCACCTTATGCTCCGGCTGAACTCTCGCGTAAACGGAGTATTTCTTTACGGCTTCCATAAAATCTTCATCGGATATGCCGTCGATGTCGGCACCGGTTATCGCTTCGGATGCGTCTGTTATGATACCCAGTTCCTTCGCGATCGCGACTGCCGTATCCTTGTGGTCGCCCGTTATCATTATCGGACGTATCCCCGCACCGCGGCATTCTTCGATAGCCGCCCTTACCTCGGGGCGCACGGGGTCGATCATGCCGCACAGACCGATGTATGTGAGGTCATGTTCGAGGGCGCTTGGTGACTCGTCGGTCGGGACTGCGTCGTACTCGCGGCATGCCGCCATAAGCACGCGCAGTGCCTCATCCGCCATTATTTTATTTGATTTTATTATATCAGCGCGCATTGCATCGGTCATCGTCACGCGCTCACCCTTCACCCATGCGTGAGTGCAAAGCTTCAGCACCTCGTCGGGCGCACCCTTAGTATACTGAACGATGCCTTGCTCCGTTTTGTGTACGGTGGACATCATTTTTCTCATTGAATCGAACGGAGCCTCGGCGACACGCGGATACTCTCGCTTCAACTCATTCTTGTCAAGACCGACTTTGTACGCATAGTTGACAAGCGCGCACTCCGTCGGCTCACCCTTCGCGTTATTATTCTCGTCAAGCTCCGCATCGCTTGAAAGTGCCATTGCGCGTGCGAGAAGCGTCTCATCATCTCCGACATGCTTCACTACGGTCATCTTATTCTGTGTGAGCGTACCGGTCTTATCCGAGCAGATTATCTGAGCACAGCCGAGCGTCTCGACCGCGGTGAGGCGCCGTATGACGGCACTGCGCTTTGACATATTCGTAACGCCTATCGACAGAACGATCGTAACAACTGCCACAAGTCCCTCGGGGATAGCCGCGACCGCAAGGCTTATTGCGATCATGAAGGTGTCAAGCAGACTCTCGAATCCGATTGCCTGACCGCTTGCAAGGTCGCGTATTATATCAAACGCAAACATGAACACGCAGATGGCGAGCACCATAACGGTAAGGATTTTCGATAGCTGCGACAGCTTGTTCTGAAGCGGCGTTTTACCTTCCTCGGCTGACTCCAGCGCGTCGGCAATCTTGCCCATTTCCGTATTCATTCCCGTGCCCGTGATGACTGCGCGTCCGCGGCCGTATACGACGGTCGAGCCCATGTACATCATGTTCTTACGGTCGCCGAGCGGGATATCACGAAGCTCACCGAGCGTCAGCGAGTCGGTGATTTTATTCGCGGGTACGCTTTCACCAGTCAGTGCGGCTTCCTCAATCTTGAGGCTTGCCGATTCAATGATACGTCCGTCTGCGGGGACACTGTCGCCAGCTTCAAGCAGTACGATATCGCCGACTGTGAGGTCCTCGGTCTTGATGACAATGCTATTGCCGTCACGCACGACCTTGCACGTTGCCGCGGTCATCTCCTGAAGCGCCTCTATCGCCGCTTCCGCCTTACTCTCCTGATAAACTCCGAGTACGGCGTTGATAAGCACGACCGCGACGATGATGAACACATCGGTGAATGAGTCACCCTCGTACCACGCGGTAATACCCGAAAGCAGTGCCGCCGCGAGCAGTACGATAATCATGGGATCGGCCATCTGCGCAAAGAATCGTGAGATGATCGACTGCTTTTTCGCTTCCTTCAGCTTATTCTTGCCGTCACGAAGTACCCGCGCATCGGCGTCTGCCGAGGTAAGGCCCGCGTCACCCGATTTAAGAGACTCGGTGACATCTGCGGCGGAGGTGAGATACGGTTTTCTTTCGTCCATAGTGTTTCTCCTGATGTGATTTAGTGAATATACGAATGGGAATTTTGCATACTGTGGTATGCGGTCATAGCCTTTGTTCCCGGACTCCTTTACAGTATAGGTGTTTCGTCATTTGCGTAGGACAACCGGATACATTGTATCTGGACTCACCCGCTTTTCACGGAAAAACGGGTGAAAGGGATAAGGGCAAAGTTTGGATAAAGTCTGACGATTATAGCCGAACCATCTGTCGATTTGAGATGTGCCGGGAGCGCGAGGGATAGTTTCCTCACATAGTAGCCCTCGTTTCCCCTTAAACAAAAAACTCATGTATAGTTTTTGCACTATACATGAGTCTCATTCTTTATGGCAAACCAGACCCTAAGGTCATGCTGTTGACTTGCCTCACGCAAAGCGCGGAATTACTCCCTCATGGAAATTATTCAATTATTACCATACTATAGCATACGCCGAGTCGCTGCGTTTATTATAACTGACCGGAGGCGCATTGTCAAGCGGTTTTTGCACATTTGCCCAATCACTCGACAGCGAATATAAAGCTGTAGATATCCTGCCCGCCGTCAATCTTGAAAAGCTCAAGTCCGGTGAAGTTTTTCTTTATGTACTCCCGGACTTGTGCCGTGTCGTTTTCCGTCGTATCGCTGCCGAAGATTGCGATGATGACTTCCTTGTCCGTTATGTCGATACCGTCTCGCCGCATCCGCATTCGTCTCCTCTACCGATACAAGCGCTTGCCGTCGAAGCCGAGTATTTCGACCTTTTGTATGATGTGACCGTCAAGCGTCGTATCGCGCGCAGCGTAGGTGACAAGTCCCGTCATAACGCCCTCGATTGTCATGTTCATATCGGCGAGTATCGTAAACGCCGCGTAGCCCTCAGCGATACTGCGGTTCTTGACCACATATACCTCTGAATCCGTATATATTTCAGCCGCCTGACGCGCAGCTAAAATAATGTTTGAATTGTTCGGTAAAACGATTATGTTGTCAGCGTCGATCTTCTTAAACGCATCAAGAAAATCCTCCGTCAATGGGTTCATCGTCTGATTGCCGTCGACCGCCGCGTCCGCACCGAACTGATAAAACGTCTTTTTTATGCCCTCGCCCGAAGCCACCGCGACTATACCGAATGCCTTTGGATTTATCAAAAAGAACATATACTTAAACGCTGCGTTATTATAGCATACTCATAAAAAAATATGCATTTATTTTAATGGGGAATACAAACGGTAATATATGATAAAAACGTTCAGAGATGTTTCTCATACATATTTACTAATATTTTCTTATGTTTACATGCGTACTTCTGCCTTTATTCTGACGCATTTCGCCATACCTTGTATATAAAAACCCCTTTTGAAAGTTTTTCGCCAGGCCTTTTTTCAAAAAGGCCGCGTATCCCGCGTATCCCGCGTATCCCGCGTAACCCCCGTATCCTCATCCCAGAATCGCGTAAGTATCTCCGAGAGTGAATACACGTCACCGGTGAGGAGCATATGCCGCCAATGGCGCGGCAATAACCGCTGTATCTCGGAGGATGCGTACCGCGTGTCGATGAGCACCGCCACACCGCGGTCGTCCTCGCTGCGGATAACGCGCCCCGCCGCCTGCATCACCTTGTTAAGTCCGGGATAGACATAGGCGTACTCCATGCCCGGCTCATCGTTTTCATCGTAATAATTGCGGATGAGGTTGAGCTGCGTCGATACACCCGGCAGTCCCGTACCGACTATCACCGTACCGATGAGCCTGTCGCCCGCAAGGTCGATTCCCTCGCCGAACATACCGCCGAGCACGCAGAACGCAACGTATGTGTCGCCCTCCTCCGTTTCAGAGAATCTCGCGAGAAACGCGTCCCGCGCCGAAGGCGTCATCTCGCTCTCTTGTACGCCGACGGTCGTCTCCGGCATGTATTCGCGGAACACCTCAAGATGGACAGCTCAACCTGATATCGCTTTTAATCT
>CAZMRH010000056.1:0-11374 GCA_964568705.1 uncultured Lachnospiraceae bacterium | reverse complement strand
AGAAATCATTCGTCAACCTCATTGCGACGATACAGAATCAGTCCTCTGACTTCAAAGGCAACTCTCCCGTATTCATCGACCTGGGCAAGTACGGCGATGATAACTACCTCTCGAACTTCACTGAAGACGGCAAGGATGGCGAGACCATCACAGTCGGCAGCGGCACACTTATCTCCGGCATACTCGAAAGTGCCGGCGGCGAAAGCGTATTCAAGGACACCAAGGGTTATATAACAAAGACCGCAAATGATATAGTAAAGTCTAATCCCGACTTCATTTTCACAACGGGCGACGTGAACGACTATCTCAAGAATGAGGCGTTTGCAAAGACTACTGCTGTCGTCAAGAAACAGGTCGTACACATTGACGCGGAGACTGTTCTGTACTCATCCTCCGACATTTCCACGGCAGTTCAGGCAGTATTTGAGGCAATATCAAATGCAAGAAGTGCATCATAACATTATCAGCAGAATAATAATATAAGAAAATACAGTAAAAGCGGGGATGTATCGCGATGATACATCCCCGTATTTTTATCTTGATTTTTATGCCGGCTCACGCTCGAAGTAGTATTTTTTGTTATGCGCGGCTATGCTCTGCACGACCCCCACGCACATGTACATCGCAAGCATCGACGAGCCGCCGTAACTGAAGAACGGCAGCGTGATACCGACGACCGGTAGCATCGCAAGACACATACCGATGTTCTCCGCAGTCTGAGAAAACAGTATCGCCACAACGCCCATGCAGATAAACGCGCCGTAATCCTTTCGTGCGATTTTCGCGATATATATGAGGCGAATGATCAGCACCGCCATCAGTATCATCAGGATGAAGCATCCGAAGAAGCCGAATTTTTCGGCAAGCACCGCAAACAGGAAGTCGGAAAAGTAATCCGGTATATCAATATACGCGCCGCCGCCTGTGATTCCCGCTCCTCCCAGTCCGCCTGCCGCTATTGCCGTGCGACTCAGTATCGCCTGATAACCCTTGCCGAGCGGATCAATATCGGGATTGAATCCCGCAAGTATGCGCATTTGCTGCGCTTCACTCAGGAAGTACTGCCATATGAACGGAAACGCAATCACTCCCACAACCGCCATCCCCGCAAAATACCACAGCGACAGCCCCGCCGCGAACAGCATCACAAGCATCAGCATAATATAGACAAGCGCCGAGCCAAGGTCGCCTGTCTTTAGCACAAGCACGATGATGATGCCCGCGTGGATTCCGAGCGGGATAAGGTTCTTGATGTGGTTGATATGCTCCTTGACGAGGTCTATGTGTTTTGAAAAAGTGATGATAAAAAATATCTTTACGAATTCAGACGGCTGTATGTCGAACGGCAGTCCCTTTATTCTGATCCAGTTTCTGTTGCCGCGCTCGCCCTCTCCGAACACCACCACCGCAAGCATGAATAAGAGCGCGATGCCGAAAAGTATTATAATGTTGCGTTTAGTCAGTATCGCGTCGTAGTCGATACACGCCATCGCGAACATCAGTAAAAGTCCCAGCACCGACGCGACTGCCTGAATGATCACGCGCCGTGTCGCGACAGCCTTACCCGCGTCGGTGGTCATCTGCGAGATGCTGCCGCCGAGCGTCATAAGGCTTAATGCTGTTATTCCGAGTACGCAGATAAGTATCACCGGATCAATTCGGTGTAGCTTTTCTTTGATACCGACAGAAAATTCCTTCATTTACTTCTCCAATTCAGACGCATCGAGGTTGCTTTTAAGAAATGCATCGGCGAAGTCCGTTCAATCATGTGAACTTGAAGTTTAATCCTGACGTTTTAACCCGACTTTGTCTGACCCATCCCTTATGGAAAGCTTCTTGCCAGGCTTCTTTTCAAAGAAGCCGCGTATACCCCGTACTCCTCGTAACCTTAATATGCCTTGCCCCAGCAGACCATGTGCTTCGCTTCCCTGCCGCAGCAAACACACTTATCGTCAATGTGGCGCTGGTCAAACGGAATACAGCGCGACTGGACTCCGCATACTTCTTTTACCTTGTCTTCGCACGCTTCGTCGCCGCACCACATCGCCATGACGTAGCCGTCGCCCTTTTCTTCAAGGGTTTTGGTGATCTCATCCATAGTATGGCAGTCGTAGGTGCGTCTTTCGCGATTCTCGAGTGCTTTTGCGTATAGTCCGTCATGAACTGCCTGAAGCCTTTCGGCAATTGCCGTTTCTATGTTGTCAAGTGAGGCAAACGTCTTTTCACGGTCGTGACGCGTGACGAGTACGCACTGGTTCGCTTCGATATCACGCGGTCCTATCTCAAGGCGAACAGGTACGCCTTTCATTTCGTATTCCGCATACTTCCAGCCCGCGCTGTTTTCGCTGTCGTCAAGCTTCACACGATAGGTTTTCGCAAGTCTGTCGCGAAGTGCGCACGCCGCCTCAAGTACGCCTTCCTTATGCTGCGCGACAGGTATGATTATCACCTGAATCGGAGCGACTGCGGGAGGAAGCACAAGTCCGTTGTTGTCGCCGTGCGTCATGATGATACCGCCGATCATGCGGGTGGTCGTTCCCCATGAGGTCTGAAACGGATGGACAAGCTTGTTATCCTTGTCGGTATATGTGATGTCGAACGCTTTCGCAAAGCCGTCACCGAAGTAGTGCGAGGTACCCGCCTGAAGGCTCTTGCCGTCGTGCATCAGCGCTTCTATCGCGTATGTGTCCTCGGCTCCCGCAAACTTGTCGCTCGGCGTTTTTACACCCTTGATGACCGGTATTGCAAGGTCGTTTTCGTGGAAATCGGCGTACACGTTGAGCATACGTATGGTTTCCTCTCTGCCCTCCTCGGCAGTCGCGTGCATTGTATGACCCTCCTGCCACAGGAATTCACGCGTGCGCAGGAACGGACGCGTCGTCTTTTCCCATCTTACAACGCTGCACCACTGATTATACAGCTTCGGCAAATCGCGGTATGAGCGGATGATGTTCGCATAATGCTCGCAGAACAGCGTCTCCGATGTCGGACGTACGCAGAGACGCTCGGTAAGTTCCTCGTTTCCGCCGTGTGTCACCCATGCGACCTCGGGTGCGAAGCCTTCGACGTGCTCTTTTTCTTTATTAAGAAGCGATTCGGGAATGAACATCGGCATGTAGACGTTCTCGTGCCCCGTCTCCTTGAATTTCGTGTCAAGTATCTTCTGAATGTTCTCCCAGATGGCGTAGCCGTAGGGACAGATGACCATGCAGCCTTTAACGCTCGAATAGTCGACAAGGTCTGCTTTCTTCACCACATCGGTGTACCACTTCGCAAAATCCTCCTCCATTGAGGTGATCTGCTCAACCATTTTCTTGTCGTTTGCCATTGCTTCCTCCAAATAAAACTATATTATATTTTACAATTGTATATCGTTGTTTTACGTCTGTATATCATATTTTGGTCAGCTTCGCGTAAGTCTGCATGAGCTTCTTCGTGCCAACCTTTTCAAATGCAATCTCGTACATCACATCGCCGCCCATCGGTCTGACCGATAATATCTGCCCCTCGCCGAACGTGATGTGACGCACCGTATCACCCGCTTCAAACATCGCCGTACTGCCTTTAGGCGCGGCTTTTTTGAAGATATCGGTGTCCGGCTTTTTGCGCGGCTGATACATAGAACCGCGCTTAGTCCATCCGTCGACATCCCCCGAGTACGCCGCTCTGTCCTCACCCATACCGTAGTGATAATTGTCGCCGTAGGAGTTATAGACGTTTGACTTTTTCGGCGCACTGTATTCGCCGAATGAACCGCGTGCACCTGTCGAAGTATAGTCTTCGCTGCGCTCACTGACCTTTTCGATGAGCCATGGCGATATTTCACCCACGAACCGTGAGGGCGGATTATACTGCGTTGAGCCGTTCAGCATCCGCTGATGAGTGTGCAGTATGTAGAGTTTCCGCTTTGCACGCGTTATCGCGACATACGCAAGGCGGCGCTCCTCCTCGATCTCCGACGGGTTCATTATCGACTGCATCCCCGGGAATAATCCTTCCTCCATTCCCGGTAGAAATACCACCGGAAATTCAAGCCCCTTCGCGCTGTGTATCGTCATGAGCACCACCGCGTCGGCTTCTTCGTCGTATTTATCTACGTCGCTGACGAGCGCCACATCCTCAAGGAATTCCGACAGTGACGGCTCATCCGCGTCCTTTTCATACTGTGCCGCCGCCGATACAAGCTCGCCGATATTGTCAAGCCTGTCCTCCTCGGCGGGCCCCATTGCGACTATCATCTCGCGGTAGCCGGACTTGTCTGCGATCCTGTCAAGCAGCGCCGACACGCCTGCGTTATTTCCGTAATCTCGCAGTTCTGAGATAAGTTCGGCAAATGCCTTCATCCCCTTCGCCGCCTGCGCGGGTATCGCCTTATATTCGTCTGAATGTGTGGCGATCTCAAGCAGCGGTACACCCTCGTCATACGCGATGAGTTTCGCTTTTTCAACGCTTGACGCACCGATACCGCGTTTCGGGACATTGAGGATGCGCTCCATGCGCACGTCGTCGCGCGGATTATTTACAAGTGCCGCGTATGCGATAATATCGCGTATCTCCATGCGGTCGAAGAAGCGCTGACCGCCGAGCAGTCTGTACGGCAACCCGCCTTTTGCGAACGCCTGCTCGATTGAGCGTGACTGCGCGTTCGTGCGGTACAGCACCGCAAAATCACGGTACGACATATCGCCGCTGCCGACCGATTCTTCAATCTTATCCGATATATACCGCGCCTCGTCAAGCTGCGTCTCGGTCTCCGCGACCGTGATAAGCTCGCCTTTTTCGCCGTCCGTCCACAGCTTTTTGCCCTTGCGCTCCTTATTCTTTGCGATCACGGAGTTCGCCGCATCAAGTATCGTCTGCGTCGATCGGTAATTCTGTTCGAGCTTCACCGTTACGGCATCGGGAAACGTCTTGTCGAACGAAAGTATGTTTTCGATAGTCGCCCCGCGGAATTTGTATATCGACTGGTCATCGTCGCCGACCACCATTATATTGCGCCATCTGCCGGTCAAAACCGTCACAAGCATAAGCTGTGCCTTGTTCGTATCCTGATACTCGTCGACCGAGATGTAGCGGAATTTGTTCTGATAATACTCGCGCACGTCCTCACATTCGACAAGCAACTTCACCGTCTGCATGATGATATCGTCGAAATCCATGATGTTCGAGTCGTGCAGTCGCTTCTGGTACAGGTCGTAAATCTTGGCGACCTGCTTGGCACGCATGTCACTTCCCGCTTCAGCCGTGTAATCGTCCGGTGTCAGTAGTCTTTCTTTCGTGCGGCTTATCATCGCAAGCACCGTCTTAATTTCAAGCTGTTTCGTGTCGATGTTAAGCTGCTTCATACAGTCACGGCAGAGCTTCTTCGCGTCGTCTGTATCGCATATGCCGAAACCCGACGCGTACCCTGCGCGGTCGGCGTATTTGCGCAGCATCCGCAGGCATACCGAGTGGAAAGTGCCCGACCATATGTCGTTCGCCGCGCTGTCATCCTCGCCGAATATCGAGCCGATACGCGCTTTTATCTCGCGCGCCGCCTTATTCGTGAAGGTAATCGCCATAACAGTCCATGCGGGCGGCGGTGTCACGGCAAATCGGCACAGGAACTCGCCGAGCGCCTCGCGGTCAAGCGATTTTGCCTTCTCGGCTTCCTTCAGAAACGCTTCGTCGATGTTATCCGGCACGACGCTGCTCTTATACGCATTACCGTACCGTACCAGATACGCAAGTCTGTTGACAAGCACCGTCGTCTTGCCGCTGCCCGCACCTGCCAGTATCAGCAGAGGTCCCTGCACCGTATACACGGACTGCCGCTGTTCACTATTCAGAAAGCTGTAATACTTATCGAAAAGCTCCCGCTTTATCACGCAGTACCGCAGCTTTATTACTTCATCCATCAGTTTACCCGCACCTTGTCGTTTTCGTATGGCTATACTTATTAATGATACCACAAAACGACGGATGATGCAATATACAGCATGAAAATAATAAAAGATTTTCATAATCCGATTAATTTTAGAAATACTCTTGACATGGGAGAAGGTGCGTGATATAATAGTAAGGCTTAAGAGAAAAGGCAGGGACAGAGTGCATGCCGGAGTGGCGGAATTGGCAGACGCCCTGGACTTAAAATCCAGTGTGACGAAAGTCACGTACCGGTTCAAGCCCGGTCTCCGGCACCAACTCTTAACGGATATTATCGCGGGGTAGAGCAGTCTGGTAGCTCGTCGGGCTCATAACCCGGAGGTCGTGTGGTTCAAATCCCGCCCCCGCAACCATTTTGGAAGAAGCATCGATTGTGATGCTTCTTTCTTTTTTGCTTGTTTTAGCCCGTAGTACAAGGGAAAACGCCTTATGACAATTTCGGCGGCAAATCCGGCGGCAGAGGTGCAAAAAACGAGGTATTTGATATTAATAAAATAGATGGAATATCTGACATGGCAAGTACTCCGTCGGCAGAACGTCGGCCAGGGTGTTACGGCGAGGATGTAGTCGGGAGATGGGATGTGAGGATATTTATTGAGCGATATAAGACGTTCAACTGATATTTATCGTAATACCGTTTTTACAGCCTTTTTTACTCATGGGAGGGGTTATGTAGTATCTCTCGTAAAAAACGCCGTAGAAAGGGTTTGTGTGGGTAAATTTGAGATGTTCGGTGATGGCTGTATAAGTTAACAACAAAGAAAAACCGAATTATCATACCCCCCTGCGGTAGTTATTGGAATCCACTACGACATGAGGGCATACGTATATCGGAGAATAGCTGTATTTACTGGAAAGTATCAGCGTTATATTTATGCTTCCCCTATTACCCCTATGTTTGAGTAGTACAGATAAAATATGATACGAGTAATAATTGTATTGATGGCATCATAAGAACTCGGTCGGCATAATAGAAACAAGACGTTTGTAATGGGAGTTAGTTGTGAGAATAGTTTTGATACTACAATTCTGTACATCCTCTCGAACGCTGTTTTAAATAATTATATCGCGAAATAGTTGACACAAATAGTAAAAAGTGTTATACTATACACATATTTATTAGACAGCGATATATCACATTATTTTGTAGATTATATGGAGAATAAATATGACGAAAGGCTATATAACGATTGCAGTAGGTCAAGAATTTAGAATATATGCACGTAATATGCTAAGAACAGTTAGATTATCGGGAAACACAGAATACCCTTTTACAGTAATCACCAATAAAAACGATGAATGTTTGTCTGAATTTGATCAAATTGTTGTTATTAATGAAAGTGAATACCCCAAATTGAGTTTGTCACTTATCAAGCTGATAATGGCAGAAAAGTGTCCATATGACGAGGCATTATTTATAGAACCTGATGTATATTGTTTTAAAAAGCTTGATACAATATGGAGTCAGATGGAATCTGTGGGTTCTCCTGTAACCGGAATAGGTTATAACCATCCTGCTACTGAGAAAAATCCATTTTTTAATATTGAAAAAGTTAGACATTTATTAAAGGACGAATATCCCACAATACAAGGTGGGTTAATTTATATAAATAATAAGTGTGGAGCAAAAGATGTGTTTTCCAAGGCAGTTTCGCTGTTAAGCGATTATGATAAGTATAATATGTGTTATTATAACGGTAAATACGGTGACGAGCCTTTACTTTCTCTTTCAATGGGACTATACAATTGCCGGGTGATAAATGATCCGTTCATTATGAGAAATGTTTGGCGAACTAAGTTTATCAAAATGAATGTTATAAAATGTCATTGCAGTTGTAATGTACATAATAAAAAGGTTGAACCTTGTTTTATTCATTTCGGTTCATTGGTTACTAAAGGACCACAGTATAAAATCCAAGGAGTAAAAATGCTTTCGAAAAATGCTTTTTTTCTACAATTGAAATATTATTTTCTGTATCAACATTAAAATATCTTTGGGAACATAAACGCAGGATTATCGGCGGATGGTTTAAGAATTGAAAATACTTGCTGCATAAACATATCCAGATTAGTTACTTATCGTCAGAATAATGCTTACAGCATATCATTGACGTTAAAGCTCCACTTGCAGGTAAAGCGCCCCCTGTAACACTCGTATTCCCCTACCACATATACATATATTATATCCTTAGTCCATGGTTCAATTGAGCCATGGACTTATCTTTATTTATACGGAGGAAATCATGACAACTACCTGTCAAGTACTTGGTTGGCAAATATTCGGAAGAGGTGTTGTGGCAAGGACGTAGTCGAGATAATTCATTTGTGAATTGTTCATATAATAATTGACATTAGAAGAAATATAATGTATAATTGGTTTATAAAAGCAATTGCATCAAGGGAGAGCAAAATGAAAACATCATTGACAAAGCTTATATCAGTAATTCTCACAATTATATATTATATCATTTAATGTCGCTTACGTGAATACCGATAATCAAACAGAAAATAAAGGAGACTAAAATGGAAACAGAGACACTGAAAACGGAATACGGATAGTCGCCACTGTATCAAAACCATACTACAAAAATACTAATTTTCGGAGAACAACACATGTTGAGCATTATTTCACTTGTACTTTTCTTTTTCACGGATATGCTCGTTTTCCCGATAATTCTGATTGTTGCTGGTTTCGTCATCGCGCTTGTAGAGCTGATGCCGATGTATAAAAAGGAAAATCTCCCGCTCGGAGAATTTATCAAGGAAGCTCTCAACACAAGCTGGGGCAGTATTATGGGAGTTCTCGCGGGAGTCAATTTCGCATGGCTGATATTTATATTTTCATAATCATCACAAACGATTAATTAAAGAAAGAAGGCAAAACTAATGGAAATCGCTAAAAAGTATCTTGGAATCATCGCACTCGTAATCGGCATAATCGGCGCAATCGTCTGTTTCTCCTCGAATTTTGGAATTGTTCTGCTGATCATCGGTGTCGCAGCTGCCGGAGTCGACATTTTTATGGGCATGAAAGAATCAAAACTGCCGTTTCAAGACTACATAAAGCTTGCTCCTAAGGAAAAGCCATTCAGCGTAATTGCAATTGTTGCAATCGTAATATTCGCATTCTTCCTTCCCGAAATCATCGGTATGAGAACGGCAGATGAAGCCATTGACGCATTAAGTTCGGCTTTTGATTAATAAGGAGGAGTAACAAATGGGATTATTTGATACGGTAAAGAACAAATTTCAGGAACAGCAGCAAGCGTCAGCAGAGAAAAAGCGTGCGCGTGAGGAAGCCGAAAGAGTCGCACGCGAGCAGTCTCAGCAGGAAGCGGAACGTCTGACGGCAGAGGTACTTTCGGCAACCGGAGAAAACAGATTCTTCGGGCATTGTCCGGCTGACAGACTTTTATCATTTACAAAGGATTACTACAAGAAGCTCGTGCTTCCGGCAAACAGTCTGTCACTGAGCAAGCTTGATATGTACCCTTATACGAACGAGCAGTCGGGCAAACGCAGCATGGGCAAGCTGTTCGCGGGTTACTACAGTGAAAGCGAAACAGTCGTATTCGTGCAGAAGGCGGGATCGGGTAAAGCAATCGCGCTTACAGACAAGTATCTTTATGTGAGTGATAATCCGGTAAAGGACGGTGTTACCCTTACATACACGGTAAAAATCGAGCTTGACAAGGTAACGGATATTTCTGTCGAAGCGGACGATGAGGGGCTTCGCTTTGCCGTCAACGGTGTGATACTTCTGAAAACTGCGGCTGACAAGGATCTGCGGCGCGACATAATCAGTCTGAATTATTATCTCGAAAGCATAAAGAAGTCTGATTATGAGATAACCGATGAAGAAATCGACCGACTTATACATGAGAAAATCGGTGACAAGGTTTATGAGGACACGAAAAAGTATACAACAGACGATGAGAAGATAATATACTTTGCGTGGGGTCTTGACAGCCTTACCGCAAAGGATTATCTGCTGTGTACGACGAAGCAGTTCGTAATGCTTGACCGTGAGCTTATGGGAGCGGTACAGAACACGAAGCGTTTTTATTATGAGGATATAACCTCGATGTCGATTCAACAGGATAACGGCAGCGGACTCACAGGTATGCTCCTCAACGCCGCGCTTAAGCTATGTGATATGGTGATACACGTTGCAGGAACACAAATCAAAGTAAGCACTTTAAGCGTCCGTGAAGCTGAACGCGTAATCGAGATATATAACGGATATAAAAATGAGATACGCAGTGCGGCAAAACAGCCGTCGGTAGTCGTACAGCAAGCTGCGGCAGAAGATCCGCTGACACAGCTCAAAAAGTTGAATGAGCTCAAGGAACTCGGAATAGTCAGTGAAGATGAATTCAACGAAAAGAAAGCGGTACTTTTAGCGAAGCTATAAGAAATCAAGCATAATGACCTATGGTTCACAGCCATAGGTCATTTTTTATTTATACGGAGGAAATCATGACAACCACATCAACACTAACCACTACCGCCACATATAACGATGACCGAACACATCGTTACCTGCTCACAAAGTTATGGGACGAGAGTAAACCAAGGCTTGCTATTATCATGCTCAGCCCGTCTACAGCCGATGAGATTACCTTTGATACTACAACTATGTATATCCTCTCGAACGCTGTTAAGCTTGGCTACGGAAGCGTCGATGTACTCAACCTTTACCCCGTTATATCTATGGGGAGATCATTTATACTCCCGGACAAAGAAAACACCTTAAACACGGAGTATATAGTCAAATCAGCCGCATCTGCCGAGACTGTCATACTTGCACCCGGTACAGGCTGTTTGACTTACCGATTGGTCAGGGAACGTCAGGAATCACTACTGGAAGCATTACAGCCGTATGAGAGTAAGCTCATGTGTATAGCTGACAAGCTCGGCAGTAAGTTCTATCATCCGCTTTGTCCGGCAGTACGTGAATGGAAGCTTGTGCCGTTTACCATAGATGAGGTTATCGGTAAAGACTGCGTTAAAGCTATTGAACCTACAATGACACAACAACCGAAGAAGAAAAGGAGTAAGACGAAATGATAATCATAGGAAATACAGCGGACATAAGCGATACTGTACCGCTTGAAATACTTGATGATGTTACAAGGATAGCTACAATGCTTGATGAGTGTTACGGTGAGAGAAACATATACACCGATGACGGAGGACTTATCGTAATATGTGAGAGCATAGAGGACTTAAACCATGCAATATTACGTTTCCCGGTACTTGAAAGGGATATCCCTGAGAATATCTCAACAGTCGGCAGTTATGAGAGAAGCGACTACCTGTTAAACAATGAGTACTGCATATCGGTATATTATACGAAACAATATTAAGCATCCATGCCTTCGGGCATGGATGTCAGACTGAAGACAAAGTCCCTTTCGGGGCTTTATTTTTTTGCAAAAGTGGATAA
>CAZMRH010000055.1:0-11815 GCA_964568705.1 uncultured Lachnospiraceae bacterium | reverse complement strand
GATTTTCCCGTTTCTATATTTAGTTTACCTGATGGATTACATAATCAAAGGATCTTGCCGAGGAATGATTTGAGACGCTCGCTCATCGGTGAATCAAATAACTCCGAAGGAGTGCCTTCCTCGATAATCACGCCGCTGTCCATAAAGACCACACGCGATGCGACCTCTCTCGCAAAGCCCATTTCGTGAGTTACCACTACCATCGTCATACCGCTTTTCGCAAGGTTTTTCATGACGTCAAGCACCTCGCCGACCATCTCGGGATCAAGCGCGCTTGTCGGCTCGTCAAATAACATCACGTCAGGCTCCATGCACAACGCGCGCACAATCGCGATACGCTGCTTCTGACCGCCGGAAAGCATCGCAGGGTATGTGTCGGCACGGTCGGCAAGTCCGACACGCTGAAGAAGCTCCATTGCCGCCGTTTCAGCTTCCTCTTTTGACTTTTTTAGGAGCTTCATCGGTGCGATGGTCATGTTCTTCAGTACTGTCATATGCGGGAATAGGTTGAAATGCTGGAACACCATGCCCATTTTCTGACGGTGGAGATTTATGTTTGTAGACGGGTCTGTTATATCGGCACTGTCGATGAGGATAGTGCCGTCAGTCGGTATTTCCAGTAGGTTGAGACAGCGGAGGAACGTACTCTTTCCGCTTCCGGAAGGACCTATCACGACTACTACCTCGCCGCGTCTTATTTCGGCATTTACGCCGTCAAGAGCGTGAAGCTCGCCGTAATGCTTTTTTAAATTTGTTACCTTGATAAGAACATCGTTAGCGCTCACTTGTTCTCAGCCTCCTTTCAAGCTTGCTTACAAGCCATGAGAGTAATACAACCATGATGAGGTAGATAGCAGCGACAGCGAGAAGTGGCATAAACGCGCTGAACGTGCGTCCGCGGATGATGTCGCCCGCCTTTGTCAGATCCATAAGTCCGATGTAGCCGCAGATCGAAGTTTCCTTGAGAAGTACGATAAACTCGTTGGCAAGTGTCGGAAGTACGGTCTTGAACGCCTGCGGTATGACAATGTAGCACATCGTCTGCACGTAGTTTAAGCCGAGGCTTCGTCCAGCCTCTGACTGACCTGCGTCGACGGACATGATGCCGCTGCGGAATATTTCGGTGACATACGCACCGGAGTTGATACCGAAGGTGATAGCCGCGACCATAATAGAGTTGTTTGAGGTGGAAAAAATAATAAAGTATGAGATGAGCAGCTGTACCACCGCCGGAGTGCCTCGTATTACCGTCAGATACAGCTTGCATATCGCATTCAGTATAGTGAACAGTACACGTGTAACAGGCGAGCGGAATTCGCTGAAATTCCTATCGTAGGTAGAACGGACAATTGAGACGATAATACCGATAGCGATACCGAGAAGCAGTGCGAAGAACGTCACCTCAAGTGTTACGCCGAGACCCTTGACGAGCGATTTCCAGCGATCCTGATCAATAAAGTTGAGCTTGAAATCAGCTTTCAGCTTGTCCCATGTACCTGTCTTTTGCTCGGCGGGGACAGCGTCACCGGCAGCTTCGGTTTCAGCAGACTGCTCATTGCCGGATCCGTCGGTTTCCTGTCCCGCTACAGCACCTGAAACGGAAACCTTACCGGCAGTTGCTGAAATTGCGACTGAACTGCCGTTAAAGTCGGTAGCAATTACACTTGCGCTATCAACGGAAATATCGTGCGAGCCGTTGGTCGCCGTGGAAAGAACAGTGAATTTGAGTATGAACAGCTTTCCGTCAAGAGTGCCATCGACGAAATTATCTGTAGTTGCGTTGAATGAGAGAACACCGTCGGAGAGCACCATTCCGACAGTATCGCTGTTCTTTATAATATCACCGTAGTTGATATTTTCAAGCGATAAGCAGGTGCTGTCAAAATGTATCTCAAAGGCAAGTTCGCTGAAAACGGAGGATGACTTAACAGATACCGGAATTACGATTGTCGTCTCAGGCCTTGCATTGTTAGCCCCCTCGACGATTACCTCTGCAGATGCTTCCGCGGATGAGACAAACGCAAACAGAGAAAACGAAAGTGACAGAATGCAGATAAGTGAGAGCAATAAGGAAATAAATTTTTTCATCTGGAACTCCTCGCAAAACATAAGTGGGTAAATGCGCAAACATGGGGCGGTATGGTTACCGCCCCATTGATATTTGACAACCGATCAGTTATGCGGGTATGTATTTGTTGATGATGGACTGAACTGTACCGTCGTCGATAAGGCTTTCGAGAGCAGAGTTAATTTTATTCATAAGCTCTGTGTTTTCTTTTGCGATGCAGATTGCGTAATCTTCTTTTATGTATTCGGTGCCGAGAATCTTAAGTCCCGCATTAGCGGCTACAAATGACTTTGCAGGCTCATTGTCGATGATGACTGCGTCGACCTGACCTGACACAAGTGCCTGAACCGCGTCAGCACCCTTGTTGTAGGGAATTACGTTTTCTTCACCGAAGCCGCCGTTTTCGGGTGTGTCAGATGCGTAGATGTGACCTGTTGTATCCTGCTGAACACCGATTTTCTTTCCTGTAAGATCGTCAGCTGATGCTATAGAGGAACCTTCCTTAACGATGATAACCTGAACGCCGGTAGCATATGAGGTTGTAAAGTCAACGCTCTGGAGACGCTCCTCGTTAACTGTCATACCAGCCATGCCCATGTCGTATTTGCCACTCTGAACACCTGCTATGATCGAGCCGAACTCGGTATCCTCGATTTTGAGTGTCATGCCGAGTTTTTCAGCGATCTTCCCGGCGATTTCAACGTCAATACCTGCAAAATTGTCGCCGTCTTTATACTCATAAGGAGGGAAAGCAGCATTGGTAGCCATTATGAGTACATTGTCGTCAGCAGCGGTCGTAGCTGCTTCGGCCTTTGCCGTAGTACTTGCGGCGGTAGTGTCAGCAGCTGTGTCGTCATTCTTGCCGCATCCTGTGAACGCTGCAAGCGTCATGAGCATAACAACTGCGAGTACGAGTGATAAAATTTTCCTTTTCATTGAATGAGCCTCCGATAAAAATAATAGTAAAATGAATAATATTCATTATTTAGGACGATTATATACTATTCCAACAAATTTGTCAAGTATAAATGCTGAAAAAATATATATAAGTATAAAGCAATATATTGTGACAAATAAACAATAATTGCCCGGAGTAAAGCAGACATAATTCCCACCGTCCGATAATATAAAATAAATATAGAGAACGGAGGGTGAGTATGGAGACAACCCTGTATGCGGACGTGCTGTTCCTTATTAACTTCAGTATGGACTATCTTTCACTGTGGCTTTGCGGAAGGATATTTCAAATTAAAATGAAAACCTGGCGCGTCGCAGTATCCGCATCAGTCGGTGCTGTGTGGGGAATCGCCGCAGTAATACTGGGACTTCGCGGAGCATCTGAGCTTCTGCTTACGGTTGCCGTCGGTTTTATCATGACGCGCATCTCATTCAAATGGGAGGGTATGTCGCGGTATCTTAGTATGAGCTTGACGCTTTGGGGCGTCGGGATGCTGTTCGGCGGCATAATGACGGCGATTCTTTCGCTCGGCGGTAAAAGTACACTCGCGGGAATCGGCGGCGGAAGTCCGTACGCGGTGATACCCGCCGGTGTGATCCTGGCGGTCTGCTTCATCCGGATCATCGGCAGGCATGTGTCGGAGAGAAACACACAGGTGACGGTACGAATCGCAGGCAGATCAGTCACGGCGCAGGCGCTTTCGGATTCGGGAAACCTGCTGCGCGATCCTGTGTCGGGGCGGGCTGTAATGATAATCGGACAGCGTGACGCCGTAACACTTCTCGGGAGAAGAACCGCGTCACTGCTCGCTGATGGGATCGGTGACAATATCGGACTTTTACCCGATGATATCCGCCGACGCATAAGGCTGATACCCGCGCACAGCGTCACCGGTACGGTGATGATGACAGGCTTTGTACCGGATGAGGTAACACTGGTGCACGGCAGAAGATCAGTTACGCGAGACTACATAGTTGCCGTAAGAAAGGGAACAGGAGACAGTACGGACGAAAGAATTATCGTCCCGTCGGATTTTGCATAAATATACTTTGCGCCAATGGAATAAATATTCGGTATTTATACGGTGGTGCAGACGGAGGTAATGATGAAAACTGTGAATTTCACGAAGCTTGTACGTCGCGTGGCGAATGCGGTACACGGACTTTACATGAGTATTTCCGGAAAAATTATACGATGGCGGCACGGCGGCGGTAAACTTATTAAAGTTATACGCTCGGATAACGAGGTATATTACATAAACGGCCCGGACGTGCTTCCCGCACCGCTGTCACAGGCTGAGGAAGCGCGCGCAATAGCCATGCTCGGCAAGGATGCATCAGGTGCGCGGATGCTTATTGAGCATAACCTGCGGCTTGTGGTCTATATCGCGCGTAAATTCGAAAATACCGGCATCGGTATTGAGGATCTCATTTCAATCGGTACGATCGGGCTTATAAAGGCTGTCAACACATATTGCCCCGATAAAAATATAAAGCTCGCGACATATGCATCACGCTGTATCGAAAATGAAATACTAATGTATATAAGGAAAGGATCCTCACATCGCGGAGATGTTTCGATTGACGAGCCGCTAAACGTCGACTGGGACGGAAATGAACTGCTTTTGTCCGATATACTCGGCTGTGACAGCGACTCGGTCAGCCGAGATATAGAGCGCGACGAGGATGAGCGCACGATACGCGATGCGGTGGCGGGACTTGAAGAGCGGGAAAGGCTGATAATCGAGATGCGGTACGGCTTCAGCGGTACGCGTGAGATGACACAGAAGGAAGTCGCGGAAATGCTCGGAATATCACAGTCCTACATCTCAAGACTTGAAAAAAAGATTATAAAAGACCTGAAAGTACAAATATGTTCTAAAATTTAATATTTTTCGGTAAAAGGTATTGATTTTTGAGATAGTGCGTGATATAATCAAAACGTTATGAAAAAATCTTCAGAGAGGTATAGTGCAATGAAATCTGGAATACATCCCGATTATAAAGAAGTTACTATTCGCTGCGCATGCGGTGAAACAGTAAAGACACATTCCACAAAAGCAGACGCAAACGGCGAAGTCCGCGTTGAAATCTGCTCGAAGTGCCATCCGTTCTTCACAGGTAAACAGAAATTTGTTGATTCCGGCGGACGCGTTGACAAGTTCAAGAAGCGTCTTGAGGCAAGCAAATAATTATCTGTACGTACGATTCCGGATAAGGCGGTGTGGAATTTACTTCACGCTTGACTTATCCGGTTTTTGTTATGTAAAGGAAAGAAATAATGATATTAAATAAGAAAAAGACAGCCGAAATATTCTCAAACGGGGCGCCGGACGCGGTGAATTCCGATACAGCTGGGCGTGACGACGATCTGAAAAAGGGCATACTCGCCGCTATATTACGTCAGGGTGAGGATGAGGAGTGCAACGAGAATCTTGCGGAACTTGAGCGGCTATTTGATACGGCAGGCGGTAAAGTCACCGCGCGTGTCACACAGATGAGGTCGGCACCCGACGCAAAGACTGTCATCGGAAGCGGAAAACTTGCCGAGATGGCTGAGCTGTGCCGCATGACGGGTGCGGAGGTCGTGATATTCGACGATGAACTGTCACCCGCGCAGATACGCGAAATCGAAGCGGCACTCGGCGATGACGTACGCGTTATAGATCGCAGTATGCTGATACTCGACATCTTCGCGGCGCACGCAAAGACATCCGAAGGACGGCTTCAGGTCGAGGTCGCGCAGCTCAAGTATACCGCACCGAGACTTGCCGGCCACGGTAAGGACATGTCGCGTCTCGGCGGCGGTATCGGCACGAGGGGCCCCGGCGAATCAAAACTTGAAATCGACCGCAGACGCATCCGCCAGAGACTTGCCGTACTTGAAGCGGAGCTTGAGCGCGTCGAACAGAACCGCATGACCATGCGTCAGGCACGTGACCGCTCGGGTATTGCAAAATGTGCGATTGTCGGATATACGAATGCGGGAAAGTCTACACTTCTGAATCGCCTTACCGACGCGGGAGTGCTTGCCGAGGATAAGCTGTTTGCGACGCTTGACCCGACGACTCGGCAGTATACACTGCCCGAGGGAACAAAAGTGCTTCTGACCGATACGGTCGGATTCATACGCAAGCTGCCGCATCATCTTATCAAGGCGTTCAAGAGTACGCTTGATGAGGTATCATTCACAGATATTATCCTTGTTGTCGCGGATGCATCTGATTCTAATGCGGAGGCACAGCTTGAGGTCACATCGCAGCTTCTTACGGAGCTTAACGCGGGAGATAAGCCTGTGCTGTACGTGTTCAATAAATGCGATCTATGCGGTGATAAGACGATGCTTGCACTGATGAAGCGTACGGCAGCCGAATCTGATTCCGAATGTGTATTCATCTCGGCGCTGACAGGTGACGGTATAGACGAACTGGGTAAAAAGCTTGAGTCGATGACGAGACTTGGCAAACGGCGCGTGAAGCTCTGCATACCGCAGACTGACGGTGGAATCGTCGCGGCACTGTACAATCTCGGAGAAAGCGTAAATGTGGATTACCGTGACGACGGTATATTTGCCGAAGCGACACTTGACTCGGCTACGATAGGTAAACTCAAAAAATATATAACTGAATAACGTCCGGTACTGCCGGATGCGCGGGAGAAATGTGGATAATCAGACAGACGGATGGACAAATAGATCAAAAAGAATAACGCTTGCACATCCAGCAAAAGCTCAGCTTGAGGAGAAGAAATCGGTGTTCATCGGTCACGCGGTACCTGTGACTGATGAGGACACGGCGCGTGAGTTTGTTGCGGGAATAAAGCACGATTATCGCGACGCGACGCATAACGTTTACGCGTATCTCTTAGACGACGGCGTTACCGCGCGATACAGTGACGACGGCGAGCCTCAGGGTACGGCGGGCATACCGGTGCTGAACGTTTTGAAGATGTCCGGCGCGACTGATCTGTGCGTCGTCGTTACAAGGTATTTCGGCGGCACACTGCTCGGTGCGGGCGGACTTGTGAGAGCATACGGTGCAGCGGCTAAAGCGGCGATTGACGCGGCTGGCATCGTCACCATGGAAAACTACGCACTGCTCGACATAAAGTGCAGCTACAGTGATTATCAACGTCTGACCGTCATGCTTGAGCGGCTCGGAGTATCTGAAGATGGCGCGTCGTTTGAAACGGATGTATCAGTTCGCTGTGCTGTTGAGGAATACAGGATAGATGAACTGAAACAAAACATCAGTGAGCTGACGGGCGGGCGCAGCACAGTGACATTTACAGATCTTGAAGAGCGGGCGTCACGCCTGTAGGCGTTACATAACCGATGACCTGTTGATTACGAATCAACATATCGTAGGAGCGCGTTCACACCTGTAGACGGTGTGGATTTTATTAAACATCAAATAAAGTAAAATTATTTTTGTCGAAAAAAAGTAATTTTACTTTTTTTGCGTATATTATATATACGATACGATAAAACTAAAAATTCGGCATAACCGGCTGAAATCTGACGGAGTAATTATGACACTTGCGGAAATATTCTGCGAAAGAGAAAAAACGACGCTGTCACCGCGCGCTTTTCTGACATGTGATACGCGCGGACGCGATTACCCATATGTAAAGTGCAAGAACAGGACAGAATTCCAGCGAGACCGCGACAGGATCATTCACTCAAAATCGTTCCGACGGCTGATGCATAAGACGCAGGTGTTTCTTTTCCCGGAGGATGAGAGCTACCGCACGAGAATGACACATACGCTTGAGGTGACTCAGATAGCGAGGATAATTGCACGTGCATTGCTGCTTAATGAGGACCTGACTGAGGCGGCGGCGCTCGGTCACGATATCGGACACACACCGTTCGGTCACGCAGGCGAATCTGTTATGCGCGAGTGTTATGATCCGGACTTCGCGCACTATAAACAGAGCCTTCGTGTTGTCGAGAAGCTCGAGAATGACGGTGCAGGACTGAACCTGACGTGGGAGGTGCGCGACGGAATTGTGAATCATACGGGCGACTGTATGGCGTCGACCCTCGAGGGCATCATTGTGAAGTTCGCCGACCGCATTGCTTACATCAATCATGATATTGATGATGCCGTTCACGCCGGGATAATGACGCTTACCGACATACCGGCGGAAATACGCGATACTCTGGGCAACAAGCACGGCGAGCGTATAAACACGATGGTGTCAAGCGTAATCGACGGAAGCACAGACTGCGATACGATTCAGATGACTAAGGAAATCGGTGAAGCGACAAGTGAGCTGCGTGACTTCCTGTTCAAGGCGGTCTACTTTAACCCCGTGGCAAAGGCGGAGGAAGCTAAGGCAAAGGAGCTGCTCGTCAGGTTGTTCGAGTATTACAGCGAGCGTCCCGAACAGATGCCGCGCCTGTATTTTGAAAATACCAAGACAGAGCAGGTGGGGCGCTGTGTATGTGATTATATTTCAAGCATGACCGACAGGTATGCGATCGAAAAATACAAGGAATTATTCATACCCGACGTGTGGAGAACGCCCGCACCGTAAATATAAATCAAGTCCGCGAAAGGAGATGGCAGGTTGATACCGCATAATATAATTGAAGATATCAAGTACCGCAATCCTATCGAGGACGTTATTGCGTCATACGTGACACTTCAGCGGGCAGGCTCGAATTATAAGGGACTTTGCCCGTTCCACAGTGAGAAAACGCCGTCGTTCACGGTGTTTACCGACACACCTCATTTCTATTGCTTCGGCTGCGGTGCCGGAGGTGACGTGATAAGCTTTATAATGCGCGCCGAGAACCTCGACTATCCGGCAGCAATCGAATTTCTTGCCAAAAGATGCGGCGTGACACTGCCGGAGAACACTTCGGCTATGCCCGGAGGTGTCGGGCGCGCAAGAGTAATCGAGATGAACACCGCCGCGGCACGTTACTTCCGTGAAATACTTTTTGATGAGCGGCTCGGCAGAGCGGGCAGAGAATACCTCAGCGTTAAGCGCGGTCTGTCCGACCTTGTGATACGTCATTTCGGACTCGGTTACGCGCCGGATTCGTTTGATTCACTCCGCAGGCATCTTCGTTCAAAAGGGTTTACGGATGAAGAAATGACAGCGGGCTTCCTGTGCGCGAGAAGCAAAAAGAATCCCGATAATATATACGATATTTTCCGCAACCGCGTTATGTTTCCGATAATCGACGTGGCGGGAAATGTCGTAGCGTTCGGGGGACGCGTGCTTGACGATTCCGTACCGAAGTACCTCAATTCATCCGATACACCCGCGTTCAAGAAAAGTAAAAACCTGTTTGCGCTTAACTATGCGCGGACAAGCTGTACCGAACGGCTGATACTGTGCGAAGGATATATGGACGTAATCGCACTGCACGCGGCGGGATTTGAAAACGCGGTCGCAACGCTCGGCACGGCGATAACTCAGGATCATGCGCGCATCATCAAACGGCACACGCAGTCTGTTGCGATCGCATACGATAACGACGGCGCGGGACAGAAGGCGGCGGATAAGGCGATAAGACTGCTTGATGAGGTCGGCATCAGCTGTAAGGTCATCGACATGAGCGGTGCAAAAGACCCCGACGAGTACATAAAAAAGTTCGGCAGGGCATCGTTTGATCGGATAATTACCGAAAGCCGCACAAAGTTTGACTATATACTCAATAAAACGGTCAATAAGTACAACCTTGAAAACGCCGATGAAAAGGTCGCAGCAGCAAAAGAAATATGCTTGGCGATAAGCGAGGTATATTCCAAGGTCGAACGAGACATATATATTGCAAAGGCGGCAAAGACTTTCGGAATCGAAACGTCGAGTATGAGGCATGATATCGAAGGCATCATACGCGGACGTGAGAAGAAGAAGGATAAGGAACGGCGCGGTGAACTTCTCAGAGTGACCGCCGGAACGTCAGACCGCGTAAATCCCGACTATGCTGTCAAGCCGAGAGCGGCAAGACTTGAGGCGATCATACTCGGCATGATGCTGTATAAGCACGAATACATTGAAGCTTCCATTAATTCGGACAAGCTTTCTGCTGATGACTTCGTAACCGACCTCGGGCGAAGACTGTTTAGCTTCATTACCGATGCCTACAGAAGCGGAGGCTTTGATCTCGGGATGCTGTCGGCTGAGTTTTCACAGGAAGAAGTATCGCGTGCGACTAAATTTCTTACAGAGCGTGAGAAGCTGTCCGATAACAGTCAGAAGGTTTTTGATGAGACTGTCGCGAATCTGCGCGGTGAATCAGCCAAAAAATCGGGCGGCGACGACATGCTTGACGTAATAAACAGACGTAAAAAGAAGCCGGCGGACGGCGTAAATGGATAATTACGCAAAAAGCGGATAATATAAAGAAGAACAAAAAATACATAAATAAAGGGGAAACAGACCAGTATGAAGGATACCATTATTGAAACAGTCGATCCGGCGGAGGATAACGAGGGCAAGGAATTTTTAGAATCCGCCGACGCGGATATCACTTCGGCACTTGCTGAGGCAGGGGAAGATATCGACAAGATCGACGATCTGTACGAGGCGCTTGAAAAGAGCGGCGTGGATGTTGACGAATATCTGTCAAACGACGACGAGATAGACGAAATCGAAAAGGAAACCACTCAGTTTAAGAACGCCAAGGATATGGAGAACGCGCTGTCGAAGGACGGCGTGGCGGTCGACGATCCGGTGCGCATGTACCTAAAGGAGATAGGCTGCGTGCCGCTGCTTTCCGGCGCTGAGGAGCTTGAACTTGCCAAGGCGATGACTGAGGGCGACGAGACGGCGAAAAGCAAGATAGTCGAAGCGAACCTGAGACTTGTCGTAAGCATTGCAAAGCGCTACATGGGTAAGGGCCTGTTTTTCCTCGACTTGATTCAGGAGGGCAACCTCGGACTGATGAAAGCGGCTGATAAATTCGACTACACGAAGGGCTACAAATTTTCAACCTACGCGACGTGGTGGATACGCCAAGCGATAACGAGAGCAATATCAGAGCAGTCGAGAACGATAAGAATTCCCGTACACATGGTCGAATCAATTCACCGTGTATCAAGATGTCAGAGACAGCTTTTACAGGAGCTCGGACGTGATCCGACGCATGAGGAAATAGCGCAGGAGCTCGGTATGCCCACTGATACAGTACGTGAAATACTGAAGGTGGCACAGGAGCCTGTGTCGCTTGAAGCACCGGTGGGTGACGAGGAAGACAGTCGCTTCGGCGACTTCATTCCCGACAACGGAACTCCGGAGCCGGACGATGTGGCGACAAATCAGCTTCTTAAAGAGAACATCAGCGAGATACTTCACACACTTTCTCCAAGAGAGGAACACGTCATAAAGCTTCGCTACGGACTTATCGACGGACGTGTGAGAACGCTTGAGGAGGTCGGAAACGAATTCAACATCACAAGAGAGAGAATACGTCAGATCGAATCAAAAGCACTTCGTAAGCTCAGACATCCGAGCCGTGCAAAGAAGCTCAAGGGATATCTTGAATAATAGGGACATACGGGTTTGCACTGACCCAATGCGGTAACCCGATGAATCGCTAATTTGAGAGGTGACTGTTATGGCGGAAAAAACCTTTAATGTTAATGAACTGATCAAGAAGGGGAAAAAGAACGGACGTCTCACCGACCGTGAAATATCAGAGGCGATAGATGCAGCGGGCGAGGATACAGAAAAGCTGGAAGCACTTTATGCCGCACTTGAGGAAGCGGGTATAGAGCCTGAACTGACGCTTGATTCAGATGTGGACGAGCCGTATGAAATAACAGACGA
>CAZMRH010000054.1:0-11890 GCA_964568705.1 uncultured Lachnospiraceae bacterium | reverse complement strand
TCGGAGATTCGTCGGGATGGACACGCGGACTGATGATGGCGTCGATCATGGGCGTGCTCATGGGACGAAGACTCGCTAAAAAGGATTGACGAATGCCATAAACAAAAAAACGCTCCCCGTCGTTGACCGTCGGGGAGCGTTTGACGTATATGTAATTACAGTTCAAGCTTCAGGTCACCATCTACTCTCCAGTTAAGCTTACGCATTATGAAATCAAACAGAAGTGACAGTACCGCCGGAAGGACGATACACACAAGCAGGATACCTATCCACATCTTCGCGCCGCCGCCCATCGTCGAAATAATTCCGATAGGGCCGACCATCCCGCACGTTCCCATTCCGGCTGATACACCGGTGTTCTCAAGTCCGAACAGGCACGTGGACACAGGCCCGCAAAACGCGGAAGCTAACGTCGGAGCGATCCACAGAACAGGCTTTTTAGTCAGGTTGCCCATTTGCAGCATCGACGTGCCGAGCCCCTGCGCAAGAAGTCCCGAGCAGCCGTTCTCACGGAAGCTGATGACCGCAAAGCCTATCATCTGCGCACAGCAGCCCGCAGTCGCAGCTCCGCCCGCGATTCCCGATATGCCGATCATCGCGCATATCGCCGCCGAGCTTATCGGAAGTGTCAGTATCACACCGACCACCGACGAGATGATTATACCCATCAGGAGCGGCTGCATCTCCGTCGCCGTATTGATGAACGCGCCGAGCTGATACATGAGCCATGCGACCGCAGGACAGATGAGATACGCGAAGAAAGAGCCTGTCAAAATCGTGACAAGCGGTGTTACGAGAATATCGACCTTTGTTTCCTTCGATACTATCTTGCCGAATTCGACCGCGACTATCGCCGCGAAGAATACTCCCGCCGGCCCCGCGCCGATCGTCTTTTCAATACCGTCGACCGTGAATGTCGCACCAATCGTGTAGGATACCACGCCGACGGCTCCCGCCGAATACATCACAAGCGGCGGTGCCTTGAGCGAATTTGCTATCGCTATCGCTATGACCGCACCTGACGCTTGCTGTGCGAATTTCGCTATGTCCGCAAGCATCGTGAAGTTCGTGTATTTCGCGACCGTGCCGAGAATCGTGCCGACGAGGAGTGATGCGAACAGACCGAGTGCCATTGCGCCCATCGCATCTACAAAATATGCTTTAAACGACGGTACAACACCCTTTTTCTTAAAAAAATCCGATACTTTACTCAAATCAGTCACCTTCTTTTTTTATTTATTGGTAAATTTTTGTTTGCAAACATTTTAACACATTCACTTGCGGATTGCAATACTATTTTATTTTCGAAAATGTAGAATAATCACTTGACAAGTCGCAAAAATTATGGTATTATACACATGTTGTCCAAAGACAGCAGGTTACAGTAAAAGCGTCAGCTTCCCTGCCGAGGAGACTTAATACGAATGTATGCAGTCTTTTCGGTATTTGCTGAGAAGACTGTTTTTTGCTGCCGCCAAATTTAATAAGGAGGAAATATTATGCCCAGTGAGAAAATTTTAGAGCAGAAGAAAGCCGTTGTAGATGAGCTTTCCGATAAGATGTCACGCGCTACTTCCGGCGTTCTCGTAAAGTATCAGGGAATCACCGTTGAGCAGGATACAGCACTCCGCGCCGCTCTCAGAAACGCAGGCGTTGAGTACGCGGTCATCAAGAACACACTCATCGGTCGTGCTGCCGACAAGGCAGGCTTCGGCGGAATGAGCCAGTATCTTGACGGAATGAACGCTCTCGCGGTAAGCTTTGACGATCCGATCGCTCCCGCTAAGATTCTCAAGGAATATGCGGAAAAGATCGAAACATTTGAGCTTCGTGCAGGCTTCATCGACGGCGAAGTCATTGACTGCGCCGCAGTAACAGAGCTTGCCGACACCCCGTCCCGCGAGATTATGCTTGCAAGAATCCTCGGAAGCATCCAGGGACCCATCCAGAAGCTCGCTATCGCACTTCAGGCAATCGTCGACAAAAACGGTTCCGAAGAAGCAGCTCCCGTAGCAGAAGCATCTGCTGAAGCACCCGCAGCCGAATGATTACGGCTTACAAAAATCAAAAATACTAAATTATATTTGGAGGAATTAAAATGGCTAACGAAAAATCCACACAGATCATTGAGCAGATCAAGGCTCTTACAATTCTTGAAGTTGCCGACCTCGTAAAGGCTATCGAAGAGGAATTCGGCGTATCCGCAGCTCCTGTTGCAGTAGCAGCAGTCGGCGGCGCAGCAGCTCCCGCAGCAGAGGAACAGACTGAGTTCGACGTAATCATGACCAGCTTCGGCGCAAAGAAGCTCGACGTCATCAAGGTCGTTCGCGAAATCACAGGTCTCGGACTCAAGGAAGCTAAAGAGCTTGTTGAATCCGCTCCTAAGGCTATCAAGGAAGGCGCATCCAAGGATGACGCTGAAGCTATCAAGGCTAAGCTCATCGCAGCAGGCGCAGAAGCTGAAGTTAAATAAGCTTCACCCCCTTATAAACATCTGTACAAGTATCAACACGATAACCGCGCAGCTTTTACTGTGCGGTTATTGTGTTTTACACGAAAACAATTAATTATTAAAGAGAAATCTATCATGAAAAACAATCAGCGTGCTTCTTGCCGCACTTATAATATTTGCGGTATCGGAGTAAACGGAAACAAATAAATCTAAGGATGCGACAACAATGAGCAGAAAAAGCAGGATTGAGTATCTGATTGAAACAATGTGCGTTTTTATTACCGGGTTTATCATATTCGGAACAATTGCCGCTGCCTTTCAGGCGATTAACGGAAGCCGTTTGCTGTCGTTTCTGGCTTACGGTTCATTTGGCGGATTCGCATACAGTATAATTCTGTCCGGCATTATCCTTGCAGTAAATTTTTTCGCAAAGCGTTCAATGAAGTTCAGAATTACCGCATCCGTGCTCTGGTTTTTCACGCTTGCAGCTATTCTATATGTAGGGATACTCACGTATATACCTTATCAGATATACAACATTGTAAAAATCATTAAAGACAAGCAATAAGGTAAAAGCGTCACAGTCAAATAACCGTGACGCTTTTTATCTGAGAATATGCCCGCTTGGGAATATACCCGCTTTTTTACTTTTATGATTTATCAGACGCCTTGCATATTTTATACAGTTGCTCCGTAAGCTTTGTTGCGGCAGATTTCGGTTTCGTATGCAGCAACGTAAGACCGACGGCAGCCAGTACCGCCGGGATGATTATATTCCATTCGGGTACTGTACCGATTACAGCCCAGTCCGCAAGTATAGCAGCGATGAGCAGCAGCGGGACAAACGTAAAAGCTGAAGCGAATATTATAACCGGCAGCCATATGCGTACCGAATAGTACACGTCAACGCGCCCGTCGTCTCGTTCGCGGATATTTGCTTTTATAACATTAGTCCAATATCCGTCGCTTCTGCCGGCATTCCTTATGTGGTACATCAGAATGAACGAATCACCGCGTATCTTTGAGACAAAGCAGTCCTTATCGTTATATCCTCTGCCGTGCGGTACCTTTTTGTATGTAAGGGATTCTATGCGCTCGGTTAGTGCCGCTTTTGTAAGCGATGTTTCTATCCTTTTCATTTGTTTTCACCGATCGTAGCCGGCTTACGGATGAGGATTTCCCTCACGGTACGCCGCCATGATATCCCTGAATATGTCACCGTTTGACGGCGGAGTCCATGTTATCGCATTCGCTCCTGCTTCGATCGTCTCACGAATGGTATCATCAGTCGGCCCGCCTGTCGCGATTATCGGAAAGTCGGGGAATTCCCGTCGTATCTCGCGCACGATTTCAGGTGTTTCCTTTGCTGCCGAGACGTTGAAGATAGCCGTACCCGAGCTTATCCTCAATGCGTAATCGGTCTCCTTGCGAGCCACGGTCACAAGCACGGGAATATCGATAGTCTCCGACATTCTATGTATGATGTCGTCCTCTGTCGGTGCGTTGACGACGACTCCCATCGCGCCCTGCATCTCGGCGAACATTGCAAGATTTACCGCGCGCTGACCTGCGGTAAGCCCGCCTCCTACCCCGACGAATACGGGAATATCGGCGGCAAGCAGCAGCGCCTGCGTAATGATAGGCTGCGGTGTGAACGGGTAGACAGCGATGACCGCGTCGGTGTTCACGTTGCGGATGATGCACAGATCGGTGGAGAAAACGAGGGACTTGATGCGCTTGCCGAATACGACGATGCCACTGCATTCTCGGATGCAGTCAGGCACACGCAGCGCAAATTTACGCAGTGTTCCGTCGATTTTCGGCGCGTTTTTTTTGTTTTCGTTTATTTTTATCGCCCCCTTAAAAGGTAAGTCAGAACAGTACCTTTACGTCAAACCGCTTGCCGCATTTCGGGCAGACCGCTGTGTGAGTGCCTGTACGTCTCGGCAGACAGAGCACTGCTTGACAGTCGGGACACCCGCGGTAACGGTATGTGCCGATATCGCGGATACGGCAGCCGGTCAGTTTGAAGAAGCCCGTAATTTTTCGCCATATCTTAAGAAATTTTTCGTTTTCCGCACGGCGTTTGTATATGTTTTTCGAAAATGTGCGAAAGCCCATATACACCGCAAGCGCCAGTGCGACTAAATTAATAACCGAGCGGGTGGTGTACGACGGTACAAAGAGACACACGAGCATAAGCACACAAAATGCCCCGAACAGAAAGAAGTAATACTGATCCGTACCGTACCTTCCGTATAATAACTGCTTCAGACGCTGAATAAACATTTACACCACTCCTTCGTAAAAATATATTATAATATTCAGCCTGACATGAATAATGGATATGCGACCCTTTATCCCTTTGACTCTACTCCGGCGACATGGTCGAATACCTTGTTCTCAAGAATCATGGAAACGACGAACTCGGTTCCGTAATTCTTGTCGATGACCGACTGTACCTGGTCGAAGGTCTCCGGCTCATACTGCTTTGTAAGTTCCCAACAGAAGTCCTCGTATTCATCCTGTGTGATCGTTATATTGCAGCTTCTCGCAATAAAGCGCGTTACCATCTCGATCTTCATTGTTTCTCTCGCGTAGATGTCGAGCCACTGGGCGAACATATCATATGTCAGTCCGAATTCTTCCGAGACATACTCCTCAAGTGTCAGCGATTTATCCTCGGCAAGTCCGCCGTAATAGTCGTATGCCGAGTCGATAATTTCCGTATATTCATATTCGGGGTACTGGAGCACCTCCGAATTTTTTACGACATACTCAAGCGCAAGCGCACGCTGATAGTTTTCAAGCTGGGTGGTTCTGTCCGTGCGTATCTGCGAGATAATATCCTGTTCGAATATATCCGTGGAATTCGCGGTGTAGAAATTGTTTACGAACGCGTCGTTGTATTCAAGAAATTCTACCCTGTCAATCGACTTGAGCGTTATCTCGATCACACCATGATTGCCCGAAAGCACGGGCTTCTGGTAATACGGTGTCGGGAAAGTGAATTCAATCGTGCGCGTCTCGCCTATCTGCATACCGACCATTCCCTCATCGATACCTTCCACGCCGAGTTTCTGCTGCCCGACAAGAAGCGTGTCGTCATCATCGCGCATCGCCGGGAAATAATATTTACCCTCTTCGTTAAAATCCCTCGCATCCGCCACCATCGAGTCGAGCTTATCCGTATAGTAAGTCGTGTAGCTTACGTTGGCGTAATCCCACTGTTCGAGCGTCACGCCGTCCGATGGGCTGTCATACGTCGTAAAATCCGAAAAATACGCGATCTTCGTCTTTATATCACGTTCAAGATCGCTCTCCGTCACGCTCACGCTGTATTCCGGTACGGTGATCGCCGTGTAGTCGCATACATTTACGTACTCGCGTAAATCGTAATTATACGGCTCGGTCTCCGGTACGACATAATCGTCATAAGTAAATACAGTCGTCTCCGCGGCATCTTCGTTATCCTTATTTCCGCATCCCGCGACCGCTGCAAGGATGATAATAAGGACCAGCATCAATGAGATTAATTTAATAAATGTATTCAAAGCAGTCACCATTCCTTTTCAATTCTGAGTTACATAATACTACGTTTTTTTGTCCGATTCAAGAGGGAGTGAATAAATTTACGCTTCCCGCTCATTGTTTACAATTGTACTGCCGTTATCAGTGACGCTTTGGACAAGTGATGCGGTATCAAGTCCGCACTTTTTCGCATACAGACGATACGAAAGTGCCGATGCGACAAGTCCCGCTATTCCGTAACGGAATATGATAAACAGGTATTCTCCTGCGACTCCCGTTATTTCACGCGCGGTTATATCAAAATTATACTGAACAAGCGAATATATGAAATCGGCGGTGCGAACGGCGACATTTACGCACAGGAGTACGATGACAACTGTCCTGATAGCGACTTTCGGCGAGTATTTCTTCTCTTTTTTGTATTTACCCGAATAAAGGAAGTGCTTTTTGTATACCGATGCGATGATCCACACGGCGAGGAGCATCAGAAGCCACGAGCCTGCGCGGACGGACTGCGAGAGAATCGCAGTGCCGATCTGACTTGGATATATCGAATCGGTCAGGATATCATAAGTTACCGCGATCGCTGAATCAGTCACCGCCACACCGAACGACAGTGCCACCGCAGCCAAAGTCTGTTTTGCGCCGAAAAAATACGATAACGCAATCACCGCCGATATTCCCGCAGCCTCCGAAATTTCAAACAGCGTCTCCTTGAGAAATCCGAGAAGTGTGTACACATATTCGCTGTCGGAAAAAAAATCTGCCGCCGTCATACGCGCGTATGCGATGCCGCACAGTCGGCCGAGCAGCGACGGCACAAGTGAAAAGATCAGAAGCATCAGCAAAAGCCGACCTGCGGAGCTGAATTTTTTGTTTTTCATACGCCCACCCCCGTTTTTTACTCTATTGTATCACATCGGAGGTAAGGTGTCAAACAGCTTTTGTAAATAATTAATATGAAAGAATTCTGATGATGCGGGAACATATCGGCTTCGGTACGTGTAGTATCTCACCCTTCCTTATTCTTTTTCGCTCTCGCGTAAATACTTTTTATAAGCGTTGCGCTGCCGGACAAAACGAGCATCCACCCGAACAGTATCCTTGCAAGATCCGGATGCATCACCGCCGCCGTACCGCTTCCGACAAGTGTACCCACGATTCCCGCCGCAACGGGGATGAGCAGCATATCGAAGTTGAGGTTGCGTCGGTTTGCGTGTACAAAAAGCGACGATGCGGACGCAAACAGGAAGAAGTACAGATTCAATCCCTGTGCCTGTAGCTGGGATGTTCCGGTGAGCGTCAGATATATCACCAGAAGTCCGCCGCCGCCGATCCCCATACCCGACAGCATAGCAAAAAGCACTCCCGCTATTATATCGGCTATAATCATATTTTCACCTCAATATCATATTTATTCCGGCTATAATCAGAAGTATCGCGAACATATTCTTGATAGTTGCGGCACTCAGCTTGTCCATCAGCAGCGCACCCGCCGCGCCGCCCGCTATTGCCGACAATATGAATTTCGGCACCTGCGTCACGTCGACTGTTCCGCTGTGGCTGTATATCACCGCCGACACAAGCGATATAGGCAGTATGCACGCTATTGTCGACGCGAAGTTATCGCGCACCGCAGAAGCACTTTTATCGGGATTCAGTGCCGACAGCGCATAGACCAATATTATACCGCCGCCTGCTCCGAGCAGTCCGTTGATAAACCCCGCGCCGACCCCCGCGAACAGCAGTACCGCAAGTGAACGCTTTGCCGATATATCAGTTTTTATTACCATTATTTATTGTAATTCCTTGAAATCTATTGTATTTTTCTCCGGTTTCTGTTATTATAATAATGTATGCGCTTTTTGTATGTTTATCCGCATCTTTTTATCCGGAGCTACGGCATATCTCCGGTCTGACATCAAATATATCACCGCAAGGAAGTAAATATGGAACAAAAAAAGAAAACCGGTGCCGCACCGAAATCAGGCGGTGCTGCATCAAAAAAATATTCATACTCGAAGAATTCGCCGGGTTCAAAAAGTAATACTCCCGCTAAAGCGCCTGCCGATACCCGCAGAAGCGCTCCGCCGAAGAATCAGGCGGCTCCCGCAATCGAGTACCGCCGCACGTTCATGCAGCAGATAATGCCGTTTGTCTTTACGGTTGCCGCAGTATTTCTCTCCATCTGCATCTTCGCGAAGGACGCGGGCGCGGTCGGCAACTTCGTGCGCAGCTACATCCTGTTTGCACTGTTCGGCAAAGCAGTCTATCTTCTTCCGTTATTTCTGCTGATCATCGCTTTGTTCTGGTATTCCGATACCGAAAAAGGCATGGTCAGGTCAAAGCTTTTCAGCTCGCTCTTAACGCTTATCACCGTCGCCGCGATACTTCATATATTCACCTCCGCCGATTCGTCACTTGAAAACCTCAATCCCATATTCCAGTATAAAGAGGGTGTCGCACAGAACGGCGGCGGCATGATCGGCGGCTTCATCGGCGCACTGTTCATCGTATGCTTCAAAAAAGCCGCGTCACTCATACTGCTCTTTGCCGTGTTCGCGGTTCTGCTTCTGATGATGTTCGGCGTAACACCGCGTTCACTGTATCTCACTATCGCTTACAAGATAAAGATGCGCCGCGACAGCCGTGAAATAAGACGGGCTCAGCGTGCCGAGGAGGATGAACGCCGCATCGCCGCGCTCGATGAAAAGTATCACTACAATGCCCCCTCGCGTGACATCCCGCCCGCATCCGCCGATTCGGTTGACGCCAAGGGCAGACGCACGCGCAAGTTGAAGTTCAACACCGATGTTCCCGTCGGCGGTAAAGCACGCCAGCTCACCATATCCGACATCGAGGATGAATACAGTGAGGATGAAACGCGCACCGATCCCGCGGCTCCCGTAATCGACGAGTCCGTCTTTTCCGACGCGATGAAGTCCGATTCCCCCGATGAAATCGTGAGCGGAGAGGTTTCGGATGATGTGATCGCTGCCGAAACGGAGCTGTATTCAGCCGAGCTTCGCGCTAAAAACGAGCGTATCAAGGCTGAGTCCGCAGTGCCGTATGACGAAGCGGACACTGTCGACGAAGATAATCCCGATCTTAACAGAATATTCGTATCCCCCGAAGATGAGGATCTCCTCAACCGTCTTGCCGAGCAGTATCTGAACGGTACGATGACCTCCGCCTCTTCATCAACGCTTAACGTAAACCGCACGCAGGTCGGAACGGTACAGAGCGCGCCGGAAAAGCCAGCGCCGCCCGAATATGAATTCCCGCCTCTTACCCTGCTCTCGGAGGGTACGGGTGCGAAGAAACAGCAGAATATAAGGGAAGAATTATTTGATAATGCTACGCGTCTCGTCGAGACACTCCAGAGCTTCAACGTCAAGACGCGCATCGTCGGCGTATCGCGCGGCCCCACGATCACACGCTACGAACTGCTTCCCGAAGCCGGGACGCGCGTTCGTTCGATATCGAATCTTATCGATGACATTTCGCTCAGTCTTGCCACCTCGGGCGTCCGAATCGAAGCTCCGATACCGGGCAAGGCGGCTGTCGGAATAGAAGTGCCGAACAAGGTGCTTGAAACAGTCAACCTGCGCACCATGCTTGAGGACGCGAAGTTCACGGAGGCAAAGAGCAAGATCACCGTCGCTCTCGGCATGGATGTCGCGGGCGGCACTGTATTCTTCGACATCGCGAAGATGCCGCATCTGCTCATCGCCGGCGCTACCGGCATGGGTAAATCAGTCTGCATCAACAGCCTTATCATTAGTATGCTCTACAAGGCGAGTCCGGATGAAGTCAAACTCATTCTCATCGACCCGAAAAAGGTCGAGCTTAATGTATACAACGGATTGCCGCATCTGCTCGTTCCCGTCGTCAGCGATCCGAAGAAGGCAGCAGGCTCGCTTGCGTGGGCTGTGAGTGAGATGGAACGCCGCTTCGCTCTCATTGAGGTTGTCGGCGCACGCAACATCGCGGACTTTAACCGCGTGACCGAAAAGGATCCCGAATACGAATTTATGCCACAGATCGTCATTATCATCGACGAGCTTGCCGATCTGATGATGACAGCTCCCGATGATGTTGAAGATTCCATCTGCCGACTCGCGCAGAAGGCGCGTGCTGCAGGCATGCACCTTATCATCGGTACACAGCGTCCGTCGGTCGACGTTATCACCGGACTTATCAAGAGCAACATCCCTTCACGTATCGCTTTCACCGTTGCCTCGCAGGTCGACTCACGCACGATAATCGACCGCGCGGGTGCCGAAAATCTTATCGGCCGCGGTGATATGCTGTATAATCCCGTTGGCGCGGCAAAGCCTATACGTGTACAGGGCGCGTTCGTCGATACGGATGAGGTCGAGAAGATAGTGACATTCATCTCCTCGCACAACGGAAGTCAGGAATACAGCGACGACGTGATGAAGGAAATCGACCGTCAGGCTGCCGCGTGCAATTCGGGCAAGAAGGGCAGCTCCGCTTATGACCTCGGCGATGATGAGGACGATCCGATGCTCCGCAAGGCTATTGAGCTTGCAGTCGACAGTGGCAAAATTTCGACCTCGCTCATCCAGCGCAGGCTGTCCCTCGGCTACGGGCGTGCCGCGAAGCTCATCGACATGATGGAGCAGAAGGGCTACGTGAGTGCACCGGACGGTCAGAAACCGCGCGAAGTTCTCATAACAAAACAACAATATATGGAAATGGTTGTCAGAGATACGGATTGAGGACATAAAAATGGGTAAATTTATAGTAATAGAGGGTCTTGACGGCACAGGTAAGACTACACAGACGGAGCTTCTCCGCGATCACTTTGAAAAAACCGGCAAAAAGGTTCGCTTCATCAGCTTCCCGAATTACAAGGGTAACGGCTCGGCGCTTGTCAGAATGTATCTCAGAGGCGACTTCGGCAGCGATCCCGATTCGGTCAATGCCTACGCCGCGTCGATGTTCTTTGCCGCCGACCGCTATGCAAGTTACAGATGCGAGGGCTGGGGCGAAACGCTGACAGACGGTGACACTGCGGTTATCGCCACGCGCTACACTACGGCAAATGCATATCATCAGCTTGCGAAGCTTCCCGAAAACGAGTGGGACGCTTTTCTTGCATGGCTCTGGGATTTTGAATTCACGAAGCTCGCGCTTCCCCGCCCCGACAAGGTAATCCTTCTCACGATGCCGCCGGAATTATCGCTCGGCCAGGTAGACAGCCGCGTGAGCGTTACAGGCGAAAAGAAGGACATCCACGAATGCGATCGCAACTACATGATAAGATGCCGCCGTGCCGCCGATTACGCCGCCGTGAAGCTCGGCTGGGCAACGGTAGAATGTGCAGAAAACGGGCGTGTACTTCCCAGGGAAGTTATCTTTGAAAAGATACTTGCAAAGGTCGCACCATTTATAGTGGATACGAAGGAAACGCAGAATTATTGAAGAAAGACCCGGTGAAAACTTTCATCACGGGTTAATATTTGCATAGTATAGTTAAAGTATCGGAATTGAAATGCTCGTTCACCCGCTTCAATGAAGGGAGTTATAATGGTATATTTGTTTTTAGCAGACGGCTTTGAGGAAATCGAGGCGCTTACTCCGCTTGATTTGCTCAGGCGCGCCGGTGTTTCGGTCAAAACAGTCGGTGTCACGGGAGATATGGTTGACGGAAAGCACGGAATCAGAGTCGCCGCGGATATTTCCGCTGACGATGCCGCATCGCTTCTCAAGGCGGGACGCGATGATATTGAAATGATAATACTGCCCGGAGGTATGCCGGGTGCGGAACAACTGAACGTTAGTCCGTTAGTGGACAACTTTATAAAAGCGGCAGTCACGCGCGGTGCTTACCTTGCCGCAATTTGCGCCGCTCCGATGATACTCGGCGTGCGCGGACTG
>CAZMRH010000053.1:8087-11928 GCA_964568705.1 uncultured Lachnospiraceae bacterium | reverse complement strand
CTCCTCCGCGCTTTTTTCACCGTAGGGTGCGTTGCGTGAGTCGCCGAAATAGACGTAGCTCTCGCCCGGCATCAGTTTTTTAAGCTCTTTCAGTACCGATATGCCGCCAAGTCCCGAATCAAATACGCCGATCGGATCATTTTTCACCTTTTGCCGCCGCCCCCTTAACTCTGCTGTTTTTTACTCTTTGACACTCTCGCACCGTCACCCTTCCCGTTGCCGGACGGTGTCGTGCCGGGTCTCTTCTTTTTCTTTTTTCTGACCGAAAATCCGAACGTGCCCATCGGCTTCCCAAGCTCGAAATACTCGCCGTGAGCAAATGCGGCAAGCGATGCACGGTCAAGATGAAGCTTGCCGTCCGCGTCGATGAGCGTCTCGTCAACGCTGACCGACAAAACGTCAGCTATAAACATATCATGACTGCCGAGCGGTATCACGTCGGTCACGCGGCACTCAAGGCTCAGCGGCGACTCGGCAATCGACGGCGGTGCGACATCGTTTGACGCTTCCTTTGTCAGTGCGCACCTCGCGAATTTGTTGACCTTGCGTCCGGTGTAAACACCGCACCAGTCGGCTGACCGCACGAGATTTCGTGTCGTGAGGTTTATGACGAACTCGCCCGACTCCTTTATTATACCGTATGAATATCGCTCGGGACGTACGGAGATGTACACCTTCGGCGGGATGGTGCTAACAATGCCGCACCACGCGACGGTGATAATATTCGCGTGCTCCGCATTCCCGCAGGTGACCATCACCGCAGGGACAGGAGCGAGCAGTGCGCCGCCCTTCCATTTTACTTTACCCATACAGCCTCCGTCACGCGAGATTGAGATAATACAGCCGTCCTGCGGTTATTATATCATAAGTATCCGTGTTAATCAATCGCTTTACACAGTAAAGCTTCCTTTTCTTTATCTTTTCATTCTTTTCTTATAATCAAAAAATCGCCGGGATAAGACAAACGGGAAGAATAAAGAGTGAAAAAGGGGAAATACAAAAAGAAAAAGCCGCATTTTATGCGACTTTTCTGTTTGGTGGGCCATCAGGGACTCGAACCCCGGACCGACCGGTTATGAGCCGGTTGCTCTAACCAACTGAGCTAATGGCCCTCACTGCAACATGAGTATTTTATCATAGCCGCCTGAGTTTGTCAAGAGATTTTTATAATATTTTGCCGCGGAAAAACAGGGACGGATGTGCTCCGTCCCGTTTTCTTTTTACACGCGCACCCTTATCCTATCTTTTCAAGGTTTGATGCCGCGACCGCCGCCGTGACGACGTTTCCGATACCGATGACCACGCGGTCGCCGGATACCTGAATAACATCGTACGCTTTGTAATACATGGTAAAGCGTTTGTCGGTACCGTAAATGACGGGGTTCAGCACGCGCACCCGGTCGCCCGCCTTTATCGCCGCGTCCGCCCCTGCGCGGCCGGGTATCTTAATCCTCTGACCGACGAAGATCAGGTTCGGATTCGGTATTTTGTTGTATGCGGCAAGCGCCTGATACGTCGTGCCGTAGCGCTGTGCGATCTCCGATAGCGTGTCGCCCGCCTTTACCGTGTAGATTTCTCCGCCCGTTGCGCCCGATACAGGCGTATCTGTGTCAGGTGTGTCCGCTACCGGAATATCCTCGTCCGGCAGCTCAAAGTAGCCGATGTTCATGTCCACCCTGCCGGAAATTCCGCCGACCGTTCCCGACGACGTATGCTGCCATATCTCCATATCGTACGGCGGCTTCGTCTTGTCGTCACGCCACAGCGCAAGCCACAGCGGGATATCGGACACGTCGCCGAGATAATTTTTGAGATAATTGAGGTTTGCGTATATCATCGGACGCAGTCCCGCCCCACGCACCTTCTCACAGAACGCAAGCGTCGCCGCGGTGATGTCCTCCTTGGGCATCGTCCCGAAAATGCGCGTTTCCTCAACATCACACACCGCCCACAGATTTATTTGTTCCTTGTACGGGCTGATTACCGAAATGAAGTAGTCAGCCTCCGCTTCTGCCTCCGCGACTGATTTCGCCGTGAAGAAGTGATATACTCCGCAAGCGATACCCTCCGCGGGCGCATTTTTGATGTTTTCCTCAAAGCGCGGATCGGTAAACCACGTTCCCGCCGCGCCGTTAGGCAGTGTTCTGCCCTGTGTCGCCTTGATCATCGCAAAATCAACTCCGGATGAGCGTACCTCGCTCCAGTTTATTTCGCCCTGATACAGGCTGACATCTATTCCGTTTATTCCTCTCATTGAAATACTCCTTTCTGATTGCGGCCGCTCTCAACCCGTCCGCCGCCGGTACATTCCAGCCCCGCTATCCTCAGGTCGTGTGACTGAAGAACGCTTTTCAGCTTATCGTTCTCCTGTGTCTGATCGCGGATGAATTCCTCCAGCCGTGTGACCGCTATCTCAAGCGAGGTCAGCGTTCTGTTGACGCGCACCACCACGTTCATCACCGCAATAAAGCCGGATATGAGCGCGGTCAGTCCGGCGATTATCTCCCATGTCATTTTCACCCTCCTTACATTATATGCATATGTGTCCGTTATGCCCTGACAAGCATGACGGCATATTTTTTGCCGTTTCCGTCGATAACGGTCTCCTTCTCCGTCACCAGTACGTTCCCCGAATAATCGCGGCAGCGAAGCGTACATTTGTCCCCCACGCAAATCCGCTCGGCAAGTGATCCTGTGACTGACGCACTGCGGCTCTCACGCGGACGGTGCGACATCAGTGCGCGCAGACCGCGACGCCTGAGTGCGTCAAGATAGCCGCTTTCATCGAAGGTGACCGTGCCGTCGCTGTTCCTCGTCTCATAAGGGCCTGTGCCGAATGCGGTCGCGTTGACGTATATCTCACGCACACTTTCCGACGCGTCGGGATAGCCGTCGCCGAAGGAATAATCATCGCTGTCCACGGTGACGCTGTAGTAATCATGGCATCCCTCGGTCTGCTCCCTGCCGTAAACTATCGCACGGTTTTTGTAATTTGAGAAATCACACAGTGTCTCGAGCGTCATCACGCCGCACTCAGGCGACAGTACTGTCGCACCGTCGCCGCTCTCCGCCGTACAGTCGCGCGGGATCTTTGTCGAATATTTAAAATAACCGCTGCCCGTAAGATACTGCATCTTCATACCCACGCCTCCGCGAATCGACGCATTCGTCATTTCGGTGAGCAGATTGCCGTATGAATCGGCGGTGTACACGCGGATGACGTCGCCGCCTGTAAGCGTTTCGGCGGAAAGGCTAGCGGGATAAGCGTCGCCCGCGAAGGTGAGCGCCATAGTACGCAGCACCTCCGCCGCAGTGCCGTACCAGCTGTAGGGCTGATCCACAATTCTGTCGCCGAGTATCGAAAGAATCCCAATGCCGTATGCCTTCACGATACCCGTCGAGTATTTGACGATGCTCTTTACAATTACGTACATCTCTGACTCCTCCGGGATAAAGATGTACGCGCCGACCGAAAGCGCATCCGCGATGCCGACACCGACAGGCACAGTCAGCTCGCACTCACCCGCGTTGCGGAAGCACGTCGTGAAACGAAGCTTTTCATAGTTTTCCGTTCGTCCGGCATACGCGAGCGCCGAAGTATAAATCCTGACCTCCATCGCCGACCTCCTACAGTGTGAAATACTGCCCGCACAGCGTCACACTGACCGCGGGAGCCGTACCGCTTATGATGCAGCGCGCGGTAAATCCTCCGACGGGAGCCGATATGTACTTGCTGCTGTTCGTGACCGAGTACGCGATGTCGTACTTTCTGTCACCGCGGGTGAGGACTGCGCCGCACGACCGGGAGCGCGTGTCGATCTCAAGCACATCGCCCGCGATG
>CAZMRH010000053.1:0-8077 GCA_964568705.1 uncultured Lachnospiraceae bacterium | reverse complement strand
TGAACTCGTATGCCGATTCAATGTATTTGCCGCCCGCGCCGACGAATTTGAAATCGGTGCAGGTGCCCGCGAATTCGGCGCGTATCACCATGCCGACCGATGTGTCACCAACATTCGCGACCGCAGTTCCCGTAAGGTCTGTTATCGCCGTGGTGACAGCCGTACCCTCAAAGCACGGGCTGAGGCATACCGCGCGAAGCGTGAAGCAGTCCGCGTACCTCTGCGAGTACGGCGCACATGTCAGGTAATGCGGCGTCTCCTCGGAGATGCATTCGACCGACCTTGCGCCGCGCGTGAGCATGAAACTGTGCGTCGGGTCGCAGATGCGCGCGATGAGACGGCGGCGTGCTTCAAGATACGCCTCGCGGTCGGAGGCGGTCTGACCTGTCGCCGCAAGCGCACCCTGAATTTCGATTTTCCTCATGCCGAGCCGTGATGACAAAAGCGATCCGCCCGCCTGACCGTCCGCAGAACAGAATGACTGAACCGCCTCGACCTTTGTAGCGTCAAAATGTTGAAGGATGAACGGCGACGAGTCGAAGGTCACGCTGTCGCCGCCGCAGCTGAGTATAAGATTGTCCATCACACACCGCTCCTTTTTATTGAAAGATGTCCCGCGCCGCTCACCGGATCGGACTCAAGCTCGAAGGACACCGCACTCTGCCGTCCGTCCTTCATGTCGAAATCAAATCCCGACGCGGCGCTTCCTCTGATGTATACGGAAAAGTCCGTACCGTCGGGAAGCGGGCATACGAGCAGCACGCTCACCTTGTCGGTCACCGCGCCGCCCGCAAAACTCAGCGTATCGGACAGCGCACTGTCGTGCGTGATCGTGTTTGCGGTAAGGGAAGCGATCGCATCAAGATTCATGTACTTAAGGCTTCCCGTGATCTTCAGCCTCGGGTCGTACATCACCGTTGCCGCGACCTCTCCCTCTTCATCTCGTATTTCGCATTTCGCCGCACTGTAGACGAGCCGCGAGCCGCACGTATCGCCCGCGAAATATGTGTCGCTCTCCAGAGTATCCGCCGAAACGACTCCGCGGCCGACGTACAGCCTGCCCGTATCAAGCGCGAATACGCTTCTGTATCTGTTATCCATTTACTTCACCCCTGCCGTTGACGTCGAAGCCCGCTTTTATGTAGTAAAGTCCGCTTCCTCTGATGTAGCCGGACGACGCGCCCTCATTTGACCGGCATACCGTAAGTGTGCCGCCGCAGCCGTCGCTTATGCCTGATGTCCCTTCGCCGACTATCGCCTGACGAATCAGCTCAAGCTTCTCCGCGGCATCGGTTATATGCGGCGCGGTGACGCGTATCTCAAGCCGCCCCGATGAGCGCACGCCGTCGCTCTGTCCCGGATACCACCGATAAACCGCGCAGCTCCCGAACGTCCTCGCGGGAGCGGGATAAAGCGGTATGTCGAGCGTGGCCGCCACTCTGTCAAGTACCTTATACAGCATAATCTGTCTCCTTTACTGTCGTATCAATATGTCGAGCCGTCGGTGACGCTGCGCGATACCTTCAGTACCCACAGTCTGCCGCACCGACAGGCGTATTTTATGAAATAGACCGCGCCGCCGCGCACAAGCGTCATGCCGCGCACAAATCCCCCCGCCGGCGCGAATCTTCCCCTCACCGTCATGATGGCGGACTCGGTCGCGCGCTCGATGTCGTCCTCATCCGTTTCTTCGAGCGTCGAGTGCGACAGCGCGGCACGGATATTTCCGATAAGTGCCGAGTCCTCCGCCTCACCGTATTCGTCATAATCGGACGGAGCGGCGTACAGCGAGTATTCCTTCTCAAGCCGTCTCAGCATACGCCGCCATCCTCTCTTACCGTAATACGAGCCGGAGCGCGGCGGCGTCTGAGCGTCGTTATCACAAAGTCGCTGTAGCCTCTTTTGTAAGTCTCACTCACGCCCGATGCCGAGCGCGCGGCGATACCCTCGCTGCCGCATCTGTTATAGTCCTCCGCCGCCATACGCATCACTACCGATTCAAGCTCCGCGTCAAGACGATCCGTGTGGCAGAACGACTTCACATAGCCCGCCGCCGAGTTGATGAGCAGCCGAAGCAGCCTGTCGTCGTCCGTATTGTTCTCAGGTATCTCAAGCATAACCTTAAGCTCTGTTACCGTTACCATACTATCCCCTCCCGTCAGGTTTCCGGACACAGGGCATGATACCCCGTGTCCGTAAAACATATGTTCGTTTGATTAGCCGCAAACGACGTGTCCCGCCGCGATGCAGTGATTTGCAGAGTCAAGCTCTGCGATATAAACCGTGTCATCCGAGTCGCAGGTGACAGTTCCGGTGAAGGATGACCAGCCGCTGACCGTATTGCCGAAGCCGGGATCGGCGGTCGCGGTGATGCTGTATACGAGCTTCGCGTCGTCCGCGCCCATGATGGTGTCTGATACGGTGATCTCAGCCGAGGTCGTACCGTAATCGGCGGTGAGCGTGAGCGGTGCGGCACTTGACGCCATGATGATGGAATTCGTGTCGTCTACGAGTGCGATTATGCCGTGACGCTCGTAAACTACGGTGTTATCCTTCGTCTCGATGTTTCTGTCCTGTTCAACGCCCGCTTCCTTCTTGACGAAGAACTTGACCGCGCTCTTTTCGGTGATTATTACCCATGAGTCGGGCAGAAGCGAGGAAAAGATGACTGGCAGTCCGCAGATAGTGCCGAACTGACCTGTGTAGACGATCTCGCCCTGACGCGCGGCGGTGAAGTCGTCGCTCTTTCTGATGGCGGCGCGGCCGTCGTTCCCCATGATGATGAACAGTCCGTCCTCGACCTCGCGTCCGATATCGGCGAGTGCGTCGACGACGTCGCTGTAGGTGACGGTACTGCCGGTGAGCTTGAAGTAGTTTCCGATCTTCTTGAGCTCACTTATGTATTCGTTCTTGACCTGTGTGGTGATTACCTCGGCCGCACCCTTGACCGCCGCGTCAACAAGGCCGGGATCGCGCAGCACGTCCGTATCGTTGTAGCGAAAGGTCTGCTGATAACGCTTCACCGTATGCTCGGTGGGAGTGAGCGTGATCGTACCCGCGGTTGTATTCGATGCGCCTGACGCAAGCGCCTCAACGATTCCGTTGAAGCTGTAGCCGTAGACGGTCTTTGTGAGACCCGCATCCTCTGTGAGGGAGTCGTCTATGGTCATGAGCGACTTCACCTCAAGGTTTTTGTTGACAAGCTGAGTGAGCTTTGCCTCGATCACCGAATTATCGTAAGTTCTGTTCATGTTGTTCTCCTTTGATGATTATTAAATTTGTTGTTTCCCGGATAATGCCGAAAGCATAAGGTCATTCATGGAATTCGCCCAGTTCGTAGAGAGCCTGCAGACGGTTGACGGACATGTCGGCGATACTGCCGCTCTTTTTCGATGATTTTCTGCCTGAGGTCGGCGTTCTTCCCGAGAGTCTCTCGTGGACCTCCTTCTCGCACGCCGCCCTGATGACACCTGTTATCACGAACAGCCGCCGCTTCATCTCGCCCCTGTCCTCGCACATTACAGCCGGTGCGAGGCTTGCGGGCAGACCGCGCGCTTCAAGCTCGCGTATGCACTCAAGCTCACATTCGCGCCGCCTCATCTCGTTTTCCGTCTCTCTGAGCTTATCCGCAAGTTCCGCAATCACGCGGTCCTTTTCCATCGCGGTATCCTCGGCAGACAACCGTGCCGCCTCGGCGATCTTTTCCCCCGATTCACGCTCCCACTTCTGCCTTGCCGCCGTGACCCTGCGGTCACCTTCACGCTGAAGGAGCATGTCGAGCTCGGCTTTGGTGTACAGCGCGTCGGCGGGAGAATCATCGCTCTGTGCGTCGGTTGTTTCCGGAATATCCTCCGCAATGACTTCACCGTCGGTCAGGTCTGCGTCCGTATGCTGCCCTTGCGTCATGTCAGTTATATCTTCCATATTTCCTCCTGATTTAATTGCCGCAGGCTGTTGCGGCGGGTTATGTAATGTTGTCAGCGTGCGCATGTCGCAGGGGATGGCCCTGCTCCTGTCGCCTTATGTCCGTGAATATCGCTCGGACACCAACCTGCTCGGCTTATAGCGTATCTTTGTTTATACCCATGACGGGTTTTTTCTTGTTACTTTTTCGCGCACGTCGCAGGGGATGGCCCTGCTCCTGTAGCCTTATGTCCGCGAATATCGCTCGGACACCAACCTGCTCGGCTTATAGCGTAACTTTGTTTATACCCATAACGGGTTTTTTCTTGTTACTTTTCTGCGGAGAAAAGTAACCAAAAGCCGTTCAGGGGGAAGGCTTTCCCCCGAAGCCCCCTTCTGGGGTTTGCTGAAACCGAAGGCTCACCTGCTCAGTCAAAATCACGCTATCCGCGTGTTTTGACTTCGATACGGGAGCCGGTTTCGGTGAGCTGTTGGCGGATGTCGGCGTGCTTCGCATTCTGAGATTGTATCGCATACGTCTGTCGGTGAATGTACGCTATAATTCTGACGACTTACGCCGTACCTTGTCTTGCCAAATCCCTTTTAAAAGTTTTTCGCCAGGCCTTTTTTCAAAAAGGCCGCGTATCCTCTGCGCTGAGTCTTGCCAGCTCCTCATCGGGGCTTGCGATGAACGGCAGAAGCTCAAACAGCGTCTTTTTCGATATAATTCCGTCGAGCTTTACCGCGACAGAAGCCGCGTCGTCGATATTACCGGGCAGATTGCGGACGAATGTAATTTTTACGTCGCGAAAGCTGAAGTCCGAGCCGAGCGCAGACATAAGCGAGCAGATAAGCTCGAAGCGGCGCATAAGACCGCGGCGGAAGTACTGCTCGGTGACGCTCACGCGGTTATCGAAGCTCAGCAGGCGGTACTTTATCGCCACGCCCGAGAGCTGACCGGATGACATCGCCTCCTCCGCCATATCGACGGTATTCGAGAAGCGGTATATGTCGCACGCGATGCGACTCTTGAGATTTTCGATGTACACGTCGTTGACCGGCTTCGTCAGCCATCTCGCGTCGCCGCCGTCGTCGAGCAGCAGCACCCTGTCCCGCCTTAGCTGCTCGATATCCGCGCGTGTCGTGCCGCCCATGCCGGATATCGCAAGATAGCTGTCAGCGAACAGCTCGAAGTCGTTGACGCTCTCGCTCTGAAGCGTGTTGTACGCGTCGACGAGCGTAAGCACGTTCTCGAAATCGCCCGTCTCATCGCGGTTGTTACTGTAGAAGTTCACCGGCACCATGCCGAAGCCGTGACACTCCTCACCGCACACTTCAGCCGTATTCCCGCGGACGCCGTACAGAATTGCACACACGTCGTCATAATATTCGACCATCATGTCGTATGAATCGTCCGACGAGGGATAGAAGCGGATTGCCCCGACAAGCTCGCCTTCGATCGTGTCGCCCCATATCGGGATCACGCCGCGCACGTCGACGGGCGAATAGCGCACCATGCCGTCCGCATCCATCCACAGAAGCTCCGCCGCTCTGCCGAATACGGACAAGTCGCGCGCAAGCGAGCTGTTGACGAACGCGTCATCGTTGTACACCGCGATATCGCATATCTTCGCCTCAAGCGCGGTGTCGGACGACGAGTATGTCGCCGGGACACCGATGAAGTAGCCGACGGTCGAATCGGTGATGCTCTTGCAAAAGTTGTTTACGAGGCGGTTGTCAGGCTTGCCCGCCTCCTTGACGCGGCGAAGTATATCATGCCTGCCGCGGTAGTAACGGTCGAGCCGCTCAAGCCTCGGAAGCTCACCCTGCTTAAACGCCGCGACCGCATCAAGAATTTTTTCAGTAGTCATATTCCACCATTCCTTTGTTTTGTACATTTGGTTGTAATTTACAGGTGTCGCCACAGTGACGGGAATCCCGCAGGGGTAATGCGAGTTCGCCCCCACACTGTTCCCGTATTTTTTACAGTCCCAGCATGCTCTTGTTAATTCTCGTACCCGTCGACCGCCTTATCGGCTCGACCGAGTACCTCAGTGCCGCCATCGCGTCATCATGGACGGGACACGGCACGTCACATAGCTCGCCCGTCACTGTATCGCGCATCCAGTGCCACTCACGCGCCTCATCAATCGTATTCACGCATGACGCGTCGATATGGATTTTCAGCGAGCGGAGAAAGTCGATCTGCGCCATCACCGAGCCCGCCTCCTTCTTCACGCCGACGGCACGCCATCCCGCACTCCGCCACATGCGGATGCGGTCGGGCTCGGCGCTGTCGCAGTACATCGGCACGTCTTTCGGTATCCCCGCGCACTCTGCGGCGGCGATTATCTCCGTCGTATCAAGAGCGCGCACATATAATTCGCGAAGCACGTACAGCTCGCCGTCACGCCATCCGACCGTCAGTATACAGTCTGCGTGATTGAAACCGAAATCCTGCGCGCACCATACCCCGTCGTAGCGTGACATATCAGCGTCAAGCGTCTCCACCGCCCAGTCGGAGAGTATCAGCCCCTCACCGCCGCCGCCCCACAGCCCTTCACCGTATACGCGGTATCCGTCGGGATCACGCACGCGCCGCTTCTCCATGCGACGCGCGAACCCGCGGTCGATGAAGCGGTTGTCAAGATACGTCGAGTGCGTGATGTGGCAGTCGGGCGACGGCGGTACGTCAAAGAACCGCCGCTTTATCCAGTGCTTTGCCGATACGGGGTTGAAGGAAAGCGTAATCTGATAGTAAAGCTCATCCGAGATACAAGATATACCGCCCGCAGTCAAGCCGCCAAGCTGACCGCGCAGACGGTCGTCAAGTATCTCGAAATCCTCGGGGCACAGCTCCGTCGCCTCCTCGCACCAAATCCACGTGAGCTTGCCCGTCGGAAACGCTACCGATTTTATCTTCTCGCGCTGCGAGGCGTCCTTCATCCCGCGGAAGATGATACGCGCGCCGGTCACCTTTGATTCAAGGCACATCGGATCCTCACGCACCGTCCAGAATTCGCCGCTTCGCTCACCGAAGATGCGCTTCACCGCCGCGCACAGCTCCGCAAAGGTGCTCGTCCGGTTTGACGCCTCGACCTTGCGCACGACGCAGAGATTCGCGCCGCGGTACCGCACGTCGGATAGCTTGAGGATAAAGTCCGCCGCGATATTGAAGCTCTTTCCGCTGCCCGCGCCGCCCCACAGAATGCGGTAGCGTGCGCGGGTGCGGTTTGACTCGCGGTAGCATCGGTTGAAGGGAACCGTGACGCAGCTCATGTCGCCGCGTGATGTGTCCGTTTTATCCCGATTTGCGCTCAGTCACCTTCCTCCTCTCCCCAGTCACAGCGGATGATGAGCGGAGGCGATGCGACGCATACCGCCGTATCTTCACCTGCGTCCGTCCGGAATTTGTCGATGAGGCGCAGGTACTGCTCAAGCGCACGCAGCTTGTCGGACTGCTTCGCTTCCGCATCGTCGAAGGCAAGGCGGCGCACCTCCTCCATCACGCGCCTCTCGCCGTCAAGTGCTCCGCCAAGCCTTGCCGCAAGCTGCACGTCGATTTCGGCTATAACGTCGTCGTTTTCAAGCATCCTGTCGGCGGCGGCCCCGGCGCGTTTTCCGTCGTATCCCGCACGTCTGAGCGCCTGTTCCGCCCGCAGATCCTTCGCAAATTCCCGAGCGAATCGTTTATCAAGCCCGTCCGTACAAATTCCTCCTTTCCTTATGCCGTACATGTCCGCCGCGTTATTACGAACTTATGTTCGTGTATTTCCTCAAAATAAAGCGCCGGGTTACCGGTGCATATTCGTGAGCGTGTAATATATGGGGGCTGACCGTCCGGCAATGCGAACATTTGTTCTTCGGATACATATTATAACACATACTTTTGTGTTTGTCAAGCCCCCGATTAAAGTATGGGCAAACATCGGCAAAGCAGCAGACCCGCCTGAAGTGTCAGGCGGGAAGAACAAAACCTCCCTGACAACTTAACTCCCTGACAAACTAATGTGAGACAATCTTCGAATGCGAAGCCCGCAGACGTGCGCGTACCGCAAACCGAAACAGACTCCCGTATCGAAGTCAAAACACGCGGAGAGCGTGCTTTTGACTGAGCGAGTGAGCCTTCGCTTACAGCTTCCCCAGAAGGGGGCTTCGGGGGAAAGCTTTCCCC
>CAZMRH010000052.1:0-12000 GCA_964568705.1 uncultured Lachnospiraceae bacterium | reverse complement strand
GCGGTCAGGTCTGGATAAAGATATTCCCCGACAAGCCTATCACCGAGAAGCCGGCTGAAACCCGAATGGGTTCCGGTAAGGGCTCACCTGAGTACTGGGTATCGGTTGTAAAGCCGGGCAAGGTACTGTTCGAGATGAACGGTGTGACCGAGGATATCGCAAAAGAGGCTATGCGACTTGCAATGCACAAGCTCCCCATTAAGTGCCGCTTTGCGTCCAGGGAGCAGCTTGAGAAGGAATTGGAGGGATAAGCTGTGAAAGCAACAGAACTTAGAAATATGTCGGAAGCAGATCTTTCTGCAAAGCTTCATGACCTCAAGGATGAGCTTTTCAAGCTCCGTTTCCAGCACGCCATCAATCAGCTGGATAATCCCCACAAGATCGCTGATGTCAAAAAGGATATTGCCAGAGTAATGACAATTATCCGTGAGAAAGCATAAGGGGGAAATGACAGATGGCAGACACAAACCGTAACCTCAGGAAGACCAGAATAGGTAAAGTTACAAGCGATAAGATGGACAAGACGATCGTCGTATCCATTATCGACCACGTAAAGCATCCTACGTACGGAAAAATCATAAAGCGCACAGTCAAGATCCACGCTCATGACGAAAACAATGAGTGCGGCATCGGCGACAAGGTGCAGGTAATGGAGACCAGACCTCTTTCAAAGACTGTAAGATGGCGTCTGGTACAGATCATTGAGAAGGCGAAGTAATGCCGCGCCGTTCTTGTCCACGTCAAAGAACGTGGGACGCTGCAACGCAGCAGAAATAATAAGGAGGACATGCTATTATGATTCAACAGCAATCATATATGAAGGCTGCCGATAACACCGGTGCAAAGGAACTCATGTGCATCCGCGTTCTCGGCGGTACTGGCAGACGCTACGCAAACATCGGCGATGTTGTGGTCGCGACTGTCAAAAAAGCAACGCCCGGCGGCGTTGTGAAAAAAGGCGAAGTCGTCCGCGCGGTCATAGTAAGGACTGTGAAGGGACTCCGCCGCGCCGACGGCTCATACATCAAGTTTGATGAAAATGCCGCGGTAATCATCGGTGATGACAAAAATCCCAAGGGAACACGTATTTTCGGGCCTGTGGCGCGTGAGCTCCGCGAGCACGAGTATACGAAGATTCTTTCCCTTGCACCTGAAGTACTGTAAGGAGGTCACGAAATATGAGTAAGGTTCATGTTAAGACCGGCGACACAGTAATCGTTGTATCCGGTGATGATAAGGGTAAAAAAGGCAAAGTGCTTCAGGTATCCCCGGGAGAAGGCAAGATAATCGTTGAGGGCGTAAATATCGTAAAGAAGCACGTTAAGCCGCGTCCGCCGGAAGAAGCGGGCGGAATCGTATCGGCAGAAGGTCCGATGTACGCTTCAAAGGTACAGCTTTACTGCTCAAAGTGCGGCGCTACACGCGCGGCACATAAGGATGACGGCAAGAACGGTAAGAAACGTGTATGCGCCAAGTGCGGCGCGGCACTGTAAGCGGAGGTGTGATGATGGCAAGACTTAAAGATATGTATACAAGTGAAGTCGCACCCGCGCTCATGAAGAAGTACGAGTACAGCAGTGTGATGCAGATCCCGAAGATCGACAAGATCGTGGTCAACGTCGGCGCGGGTGAGGCAAAGGAAAACGCCAAGGCTATCGACGCAATAATAGGCGACCTCGCGCTTATCACCGGTCAGAAGCCCGTACCGACCTACGCGAAGAAATCAGTCGCTAACTTCAAGCTCCGTCAGGGCATGAAGATCGGCGTAAAGGTAACGCTTCGCGGAGAGAGAATGTACGAGTTCATCGACAGACTCTTCAACTTCTCGCTTCCCCGTGTCCGTGACTTCAAGGGAATTAACCCCGATGCCTTCGACGGCAGAGGAAATTATTCTCTCGGACTCAAGGAGCAGCTTATATTCCCCGAGATCGAGTACGATAAGGTCGACAAGATTCGCGGAATGGATATCGCTTTCGTAACAACCGCACGCACCGATGACGAAGCACGTGAGCTTCTCACACTGATGGGCGCACCGTTTGCTAAAGCAGGGGAGGAAAGATAATGGCTAAGAAGTCGATGATTTTGAAGCAGCAGAAGAAGCAGAAGTATTCCACAAGAGAGTACACGCGCTGCAAGATCTGCGGAAGGCCTCATGCTTACCTTCGTAAGTACGGTGTCTGCCGTATCTGCTTCCGCGAACTTGCCTATAAGGGCGAGATTCCCGGAGTAAGAAAGGCAAGCTGGTAATAATCACGGACGTATGTTCGTCCATAAGTTCCCCACCGGAAGGAAAGCGGGGCTTTAACCGCCGGTGTGCGGCCGTAATATGCGGCAGCAAGAAAAATACTTGCATGACAGGAGGAAAATAAAATGCAGATGTCAGACGTTATCGCCGATATGCTTACAAGAATCAGAAACGCCAACAATGCAAAGCATGAGACAGTAGACGTACCCGCGTCGAACCTGAAGAAATCCATCGCGGACATTCTTCTCAATGAGGGTTATGTCAAGGGCGTACAGATCATAGAGGACGGAAAGCAGGGCGTAATCAGAATCACACTCAAGTACGAAGCAGGCAAGCAGAAGGTTATTCACGGACTTAAGAGAGTCTCGAAGCCGGGTCTGCGTATGTACTCAAACTACGAGGAAATGCCGAAGGTCATGAACGGACTCGGTATCGCCATCGTATCAACCTCAAAAGGCATAATGACCGACAAGTACGCAAGACGCGAAAAGGTCGGCGGCGAGATCCTCGCCTTTGTCTGGTAAGGGAGGGGAGAGAGATATGTCAAGAATAGGTAGAGAACCCATCCACGTACCGGCAGGAGTCGATGTAAAGATTGGTGAGGGTAACACAGTCACCGTCAAGGGCCCGCTCGGAACATTAACGGACACATTTTCTAAGTATATGTCAGTCAAGCTCGACGGTGGAGTTATCACGGTAACACGCCCGAACGACGAGAAGGAAATGCGCTCCCTACACGGACTAACCCGCGCGCTCCTCAATAACATGGTAGTCGGCGTGACAGAAGGCTTCCAAAAGAAGCTCGTTATCGTCGGTGTCGGTTACAGAGCGGCGAAGGCAGGAAAGAAGCTCACACTCAACCTCGGATATTCACATCCCGTGGAGATCGACGAGACAGATATGGTGACTTACGAAGTGCCGGACGCAAACACAATTATTGTAAAGAGCCCCTCGAAGCAGCAATGCGGACAGAAAGCAGCAGAGATCCGCGGCTGGAGACCGCCGGAACCGTACCTCGGCAAGGGTGTCAAGTACGAAGACGAGCATATCCGCCATAAAGCCGGAAAAGCCGGTAAATAATGAAAGGAGACTGAAAGTATGGTTACGAAAAAGGATAAGAACATCCAGCGCCTTAAGAGACATACTCGCGTACGCGGCAAGGTATCAGGCACGTCGGATTGTCCCCGTCTTGCGGTTTATCGTTCGAATAAGAACATAAGCGCACAGATAATCGACGATGTCAAGGGCGTGACGCTTGTCTCCGCATCAACGATGGAAGCCGGTTTTGAAGGTATCGGAAGCAACAAGGAAGCCGCAAAGAAAGTCGGCATGAAGCTCGCCGAGAAGGCACTCGAGGCAGGAATTGAAGCAGTTGTATTTGACCGCGGCGGTTATATCTATCACGGACGTGTATCGGAGCTTGCGGCAGGAGCAAGAGAAGGCGGACTTAAGTTCTGATCTCTCACCGCGCAGGAAATCCGGTTTGTACACTGTTTAATTATTAAAAGTTAAACAAACTTAAGGAGAAACAACATGGCAAAAAGAATCAATGCCGATGAGCTTGACCTTCAGGAAAAGCTCGTCGTGGTAAACCGTGTATCCAAGACCGTCAAAGGCGGCAGAATCTCTCGTTTCGCGGCAATCATGATCGTCGGAGATGAAAACGGTCACGTAGGATACGGACTCGGAAAGGCAGCCGAGGTTCCCGAAGCAATCCGCAAGGGAATTGAGGATGCAAAGAAGAATCTTATCGAAGTGTCACTTAAAGATACGACGATCCCTCATGAGGTGCTCGGCAAGTTCGGAGCAGGCTCAGTGCTTCTGAAGCCGGCTGCCCCCGGTACCGGAATCATCGCCGGTAAGACCGTGCGTGCGGTGCTTGAGCTTGCGGGAATCAAGAACATCAGAGCAAAGTGCCTGCGTTCGAGTAACCCGACAAACGTAGTCAAGGCTACATTTGAAGGGCTCAAGACTCTCAGAACGGCTGAGGAAGTTGCAAAAACCCGTGGCATAAGCGTAGAAAAAGTAATAGGCTGAAGGGGGAAAATGCAATGGAAAAGAAAAAAGTAACACTTGTAAAAAGTCTCATCGGCGCAAAGCCGAATACCAAGGCAACGGCGGCATCTCTGGGACTCTGCAAAATCGGAGATTTCATCATCCATGACGACACCCCCGTGCTCGCAGGAAAGGTCAAGGTCATTTCGCACCTTGTCACCGTGGAGAAGGCATAAGCCCTCCTCTGTATCACTGCTTTATAGCAGAAACTATTAATTGAATTCTACGTAAGGAGGATTAACCATGAAGCTCCATGAACTTTCACCGGCAGCCGGATCGGCAAGACCGGCATGGCGTAAGGGCAGAGGCGCAGGATCCGGAAACGGTAAGACAGCCGGAAAGGGACACAAGGGACAGAACGCACGCTCAGGCGGCGGAGTACGTCTCGGCTTTGAAGGCGGTCAGCTTCCCCTGTACAGAAAGCTTCCGAAAAGAGGCTTCCACAACAGATTTGCCACAAACTACGCGATAATCAATGTCAGCGATCTCAACAAGTTTGAGAACGGTGAAACAGTAACACTTCAGGCACTGCTTGACAAGCGTATCGTTCGCAAGTCAATGGACGGACTGAAGGTACTCGGCAACGGCGAATTGACCAAGAAATTAACCGTTGAAGCAGCAGTCTTTTCAGCTACGGCAAAAGAGAAGATCGAAGCTGCAGGTGGAAAGGCAAAGGTAAAGTAAGATGTTCAAAACTTTTGCCAACGCCTGGAAAATTCCCGATCTGAAGCGCAAGCTTCTGTTCACGCTTTTCATCATCATCATATACAGAATCGGTGTTGCGATACCTGTTCCGTATCTGATAGCCGATCTCGGCTCACAGATGGCATCATCGACAGAAGGCTCGATTTTCCAATACCTGAATATCCTTTCAGGTAACGCGTTCTCACAGGCGACTCTGTTCGCACTGGGTATTTCACCGTATATCACGTCATCGATCGTTATCCAGCTTCTTGCAGTCGCTATTCCCGCCCTTGAGAAGATGTCAAAGGACGGAGAGGAAGGCAAAAAGAAGCTCAACCAGATCACAAGATATGTAACAGTCGGACTGGGACTTCTGACAAGTACCGGCTACTACTTCATGCTCAAGAACAACAACCTTCTCACAAACTCCGGCTGGTTTGAAGCAGTTGTAATCATCGCTTGCTACTGCGCAGGAAGCGCACTCGTGATGTGGATCGCCGAGAAGATCAACGAGAGCGGTATCGGCAACGGTATCTCGATCATACTTCTTGCGAACATCGTCGCGTCCGGTCCTTCCATCGTCAGCAAGCTGTGGTCACTGTGCGCAGGTACATTCAAGTACGGTGAAGAAACCATCCCCATGTGGCTCGGAATCATTCTTGCAGTTATCGCGATAGTCGTGGGACTTGCAATGATCGGCTTCATCGTCTGGATGACAAACAGTGAAAGACGCCTTCCCGTGCAGTATGCAAAGAAGGTAGTCGGACGTAAGATGTACGGCGGACAGTCGTCAACACTTCCGATAAAGCTGAACATGACGGGCGTTATGCCTATCATCTTCGCGAACTCGATGGTGACGATCCCTTCAACCATCGCAATGTTTGCTCCTCCGAAGGATGGCAGCTTATGGAGCGGTATAGTAAACCTGTTCGGCTCCGATTCATGGCTGTACGCAGTCCTGACGGCAGTGCTGATAATTGCGTTCGCATTCTTCTACATCGCAATTTCGTTTAACCCCATCGAGGTTGCCAACAACCTCAAGACAAACGGCGGTTTTGTTCCCGGAATTCGTCCCGGCAGACCGACCGCGGAATACATCACGAAAATCCTCAACAGGATCACACTGATCGGCGCGATCATGCTCGGCGCCATCGCAATACTTCCTCTGATAGTAAACATAGCATCCGGCGGCAACCTCTCAGGTCTTGCATTCGGCGGAAGCTCGATTATCATCGTTGTAGGTGTTGTACTTGAGACGGCAAGAGAGATCGAAGGTCAGATGATGACACGTCATTACAAGGGCTTCCTTGAATAAGATAACGAGGTATAGTGAATGCGCAAGATTAAGCTAATACTTTTAGGGGCTCCCGGAGCCGGTAAGGGTACGCAGGCTGAGATCATTTCAAAGGAATATTCGATACCGACGATCTCCACCGGAGCGATAATCCGAGAGGCGGTAAAGGAAGGCACAAAGCTCGGCTTAAGTGCGAAGAAATATATGGATGAGGGTGCACTTGTGCCCGACTCCGTAGTAATCGGCATTATCAAGGACAGACTTGAGGCGGATGACTGCAAGGGCGGATTTATCCTTGACGGATTCCCGCGGACAGTACCTCAGGCCGAAGCGCTTGATGAAATGGGTGTTGAGATAACAGACGTTATCAGCATTGAGGTCGCCGATGAGCGGATAATGAAACGGATGAGCGGTCGCCGCGTCTGCAAGGAATGCGGAATGACATATCACACCGAATGGAATCCCTCACCTACGGGCGATAAATGCGGAGCGTGCGGCGCACTTCTGACAACACGCCGGGACGATGATCCCGCGGTAGTCAAAAGCCGCCTTGAAGTATACCACGAGCAGACAGAGCCTCTCAAGGGTTACTATGAGAAGAAGGGCTTACTTTCGCTCGTGGAAGGACAGGAAAAGCTGGAGGATACAACGGCACTTACTCAGAGAGCACTTGAGGCATGAGCGCCGCTTGGGCGAATTATGATTTTATTGAAAAATCCCGAACAGATTAAAAAAATGCAGCTGGCGGGGCGGATAACCGGTGAGGCACTTGTCATCGCCGGAGAAGCGGTGCGCGAGGGTGTTTCGACGAAACATCTCGACACACTCATCCGCCACCATTTCGAGAAATGCGGTGCAAAGCCGTCATTTCTCGGATACGGCGGCTTCCCTGCAAGCGCATGCATAAGCATCAACGATGAGGTCATTCACGGAATTCCTTCCGACACAAGGATACTGAAGGAGGGCGACATCGTAAAGATCGACGTCGGCGCATTCATTGGCGGATACCACGGGGACAGTGCGAATACGTTCCCCGTCGGACATGTCAGCGATGAAGCACTGCGGCTGATCGAGGCGGCGAAAAACGGTTTTGAGGCAGGCTATAAGGCTGCGGGAGAAGTCGGTGCACGCATCGGTGACGTAGGTGCCTCAATCGACAGTATGGTGAAGGAATACGGTTTTACAGTAGTGCGCAAGTACGTCGGTCACGGCGTAGGACACGCGCTGCATGAAGATCCGAACGTCCCGAACTACGGAACTCCCGGACGGGGGCCGAGAATATGCCGCGGCATGACCTTTGCGATTGAACCTATGGTTAACGCGGGTGTGTGCGATGTCGATGAAATGGCGGACGGCTGGACGGTACTTACCGCAGACCGGCGCCTTTCGGCTCACTACGAACACACCGTTGCGATAACCGACGACGGCATAATCAATCTGACCAAGGTCTGACGCAGGGGGCGGCAGGATGACGACGGAATTTACAAAGGAACACTGCGTCGGCTGCGTAGTGCAGTCTGCTGCCGGACGCGACAAAAACCGCTTCTTCATAATCACCGGACTCTGCACCGACGGCTCGGACGGCATGGTGTATATCGCCGACGGACGGCTGAGGCATGTTGAGTCACCGAAGAAGAAGAAGCTCTCGCATCTGAGGTTTATCGCAACGGAAGACAGCGGGATCGCGTCACTCATCGACGGCGGACGGCTTACAAATCGCATCGCGTGGAATCATGTCGGCAAATACGATCCTGCGCGAAGCTGTAAGGGATAAAATCAACAAACGTATCCGGGAGGAGGATAAGACTTGCCAAAGGACGATGTCATGGAATTTGAAGGAGTAGTGGTGGAAGCACTGCCGAACACGGTGTTCAAGGTCAAGCTTCCCAACGATATGATCGTCACTGCTCACATTTCAGGAAAGCTGAGAATGAATTATATAAAAATTCTTCCCGGCGATAAGGTTACCGTCGAGGTATCCATCTATGATCCCACAAAGGGACGGATAACCTGGCGTACAAAATAAACCCGCAGTGCGGAAAAACCAGCACAAGGTGCAATTTTACTATGAAAGGTGGTCTCTACTGTGAAAGTAAAGCCTTCCGTAAAGAAAATCTGCGAAAAGTGCAAGATAATCAAGCGTCACGGAAACGTAATGGTGATATGTGAGAATCCGAAGCACAAGCAGAGACAGGGCTGATAAAGCCACAAAAATAACCGTAAAGAGGTGAAAAAATCAAATGGCACGTATATCCGGTGTAGATATTCCGAATCAGAAACGTGTTGAGATCGCTCTCACTTATATCTATGGTATCGGGCTCAAGAGCTCGCAAGATATACTCGCAAAGACAGGAATCAATCCTGACACGAGAGCGAAGGATCTGACAGAAGACGATGTCGCAAAGCTTCGTGACGAAATCGAAAGCCACTACACAGTGGAAGGTGAGCTTCGTCGTGAGACGGCACTGAACATCAAGCGGCTGGTCGAGATCAACTGCTATCGCGGCATCAGACACAGAAAGGGACTCCCCGTTCGCGGTCAGCGTACAAAGACCAACGCGAGAACGAGAAAAGGCCCCGTTAAGACTATCGCAAATAAGAAGAAGTAAAGGAGTGAGCAGATTTAATGGCTAAGGTAGCAAGGAAGGTTATCAAAAAGCGCCGTGACCGTAAGAATATCGAAAAGGGAGCAGCGCACATTCAGTCGACCTTCAATAACACAATCATAACCATAACCGACGTCGCCGGAAACGCAGTTTCATGGGCATCGGCAGGCGAGATGGGATTCAAGGGCTCCAGAAAATCCACTCCCTATGCAGCGCAGACTGCAGCAGAAACCGCGGCGAAGATCGCCATGGAGCATGGAATGAAAACGGTAGAAGTATTTGTAAAGGGCCCCGGCACGGGACGTGAGGCGGCAATCCGCGCACTCCAGACCACAGGACTTGCAATTACTCTTATCAAGGATGTAACACCTATCCCGCATAACGGCTGCCGCCCTCCGAAGCGCAGACGTGTGTGACGAAAAGGAGGAGAAACAGATATGGCAAGATATACAGGACCTTCATGTAAGCTCTGCCGCCGTGAGGGAAGGAAGCTTTTCCTTAAGGGTGACCGCTGCCTGACAGACAAGTGCGCGATCGCAAGGAGAGCAACAGTACCCGGTCAGCACGGCGCGGGTAGAAAGACGGTAAAGGAATACGGAATGCAGCTCCGTGAGAAGCAGACCGCACGCCGTTACTACGGAGTTCAGGAGAAGCAGTTCAACCATTACTATGTCATAGCCGATAAGAAGGAAGGCATATCAGGTGAGAACCTTCTGAGCCTGCTTGAGAGAAGGCTTGACAATGCTGTCTACAGAATCGGTCTCGCATCATCGAGAAAAGAAGCAAGGCAGCTTATCCGTCACGCTCACTTCACGCTCAACGGCAAAAAAGTAGACATTCCGTCTATCATTCTTAAAGTCGGCGACACGATTTCCGTAAAGGAAAAGAGCCGCGCATCCGCAAAGCTTAAGGAGCTTGCAGAGACAATGGCAGACGTGAACGCACCGAAGTGGCTTGATGTAGATACAGAGACACTTACCGCTAAAGTAATCGCTATACCTCAGAGAGATGACGTTGACTTCGAGTTCAACGAGCAGCTTATCATCGAGCTTTATTCCAAGTAATAACCTTCGGCGCTGTGAGTGCCTGAAGGTTATCTGAGGGACAACACAGCACCAGATTGCGAAAATATCAGACCTGCTCCCGCATGGGGCACAAATGAGGTTTGCATGATTTGCAAAAAGTTAAAAAATTGGAGGTTACTACAATGATTGAAATAGAAAAGCCGAATATAGCGACAATTAATCTCAGCGACGACGGAAAACGCGGCAAGTTTATCGTAGAACCGCTCGAGCGCGGCTACGGTATCACGCTCGGCAACTCACTCAGACGTGTGTTGCTCAGCTCGCTGCCCGGCGTTGCAGTAACGAACATCAAAATTGACGGCGTTCTCCATGAAATCTCCACTATCAACGGTGTCAAGGAGGATGTTACCGAGATAGTCGTGAATGTCAAGGGCATCACGGTCAAAATGCACGGTAATGGACCTAAGACAGTGCTGATAGACGTCACCGGAAAGACAGAAATATGTGCCGGCGACATCAAACAGGATGCCGACCTTGAAATACTCAATCCCGAGCATCACATCGCAACGATCGAGGAAAACGTACATTTCTATATGGAGCTGACGTTCGGAAGCGGACGCGGATATGTGTCCGGAGAGAAGAACAAGCAGAACTACTCGCAGGATAATCAGGGCGCGAGCGCACCGATAGGAACGATTTTCACCGATTCGATATACACCCCTGTATACAACGCAAGCTTCTTTGTCGAAAACACGCGTGTCGGCAACATCACTGACTACGACAAGCTGACGCTTGAAGTGGAAACGAACGGCACGATCTCGGCGAAGGAGGCGATTTCTCTCGCTGCCAAGATTCTCAACGAGCATCTCAACTTGTTCGTAGAGTTGTCTGATGAAGCAAGGAATGCCGAAATAATGGTCGAACGTGAGGAGACCATTAAAGAAAAGGTACTTGAGATGACCATTGAGGAGCTTGAAATGTCGGTGCGCAGCTTTAACTGCTTGAAGCGCGCGGGCATTGATACCGTGGAGGATCTTGTTAACCGCACGGAAGATGACATGATAAAGGTCAGAAACCTCGGAAAGAAATCGCTTGAAGAAGTTATACAGAAGCTTCACTCGCTCGGACTTGAGCTGAAGCGTGAGGACGACTGATACAGGCATGAGCCGCGTGCAGTGACACGTCGGCATGGGTTTTGACCCGCAACAAGTTTTTCAAAAGGAGGACATAATAATGCCCGGAACAAGAAAACTCGGCAGAACGTCTGCGCAGAGAAAAGCGATGCTTCGCGGTATGGTGACGTATCTGCTTGAGAACGGTTCGATCGAAACGACACTTACCAGAGCTAAGGAAGTGCGCAGCATGACCGAAAAAATGATAACCCTCGGCAAGAAGAATACACTGGCAAGCAAGCGTGCGGCGCTTTCATACATCACACGTGAGGATGTAGTCAAGAAGCTGTTTGACACGATCGCTCCCTCGTATGCTGAAAGAGCCGGCGGATATACACAGATTTACAAGCTCGGACCCCGTCGCGGCGACGCAGCGGAGATGGCGCTTATCAAACTGGTAGATTCCGATAAGTAATAATGAAAAAGACCGATACGGAAACGCATCGGTCTTTTTTTATGGGACGGGAGTGACGGATTATTCTACGACGGGCGGATGCCGTCTTGGAAAACGCGAAACTCCGTTTCGCAGGAGATACGATGCGAGGGATCTATCCCTCGCGCTCCCGATAAGGGCGAATCAACATGAGAAATGACTAAGTCGTCAGAATTAATGCGAACATTCGCCTACAGCCATGCAAAGCTTTGCGCATACATTGCGGGAAGGTGTCGGGCGAAGCCTTACAGCTAAACAAACAGCCACGATACCTGATATCGTGGCTGTTTGTTTTGAGGCCATTACCATGAAAATAAATTGTATATAACTAAAGCTGCCGAAGCCATGAATCGCAATGCGACATTTGCGATGCAATTAAAAAACTACACCGGCAGACATTACTTATAAGCTAAATAATAAATAAGATTACCGCGGCAATGATGTTCACAACGACGAACTCTGCGGTAAGTCCGCGGTCAAGCGGAA
>CAZMRH010000051.1:0-12002 GCA_964568705.1 uncultured Lachnospiraceae bacterium | reverse complement strand
ATAATCTGTATACTATCGACCTCGTGTGTGACGGTGTGCCGTCACCTAAGGTGTTTGACGGATATCTGAGATATCTTGAATCAAAGCGCGGCGCGAAGGTCACTGCAGTGAACATGAAGGATAAGTCGGGCAGCTGGGGATGGAACAAGGTACATTTTTCCGTTGATTTTTCAGACGGAACGTCACTGTGCGAATCTCATTCGCAGTCAGCTTACATGAAGCTGTTTCTCTCGGGTACTGTGATACGCGATTCATGCCTGACGTGCCCTTACAGCTCATTCGGTCGCGTCGGTGACATTACCGCCGGAGATTACTGGGGAGCGGAGAAACATCATCCCGAATTTTTCACGCAGGACGGCGTGTCGCTTGTCATGATTAATACGGAAAAGGGACGGCGTCTGACGGATGGGATAAAAAGCAGAGCGGAATTCCTTGAAATAAGCGCGGAGGAAGCGTGTCAGCCGAGACTTGAGACACCGCCTGAGGTGAGGTATCCGCAGGACAGGGAAAAATTCTTCCGGAATTTTTCGCGTCACGGATTTGATGCGGCGCTTGAAGGATATCTCTTAAGTGAGCATAAAAGGGCAGTGCCGAAGCGAACGCTGTCCGACCGGATAAATCGTATAAAAAGGAGAATGGACCGCATACTGCGGCGTAAATGCTATGAAAATGCTGAAGCTGATGACGGTGATCGGCACACGTCCTGAGATAATCAGGCTGTCGGAGATAATAAAGAAGTGCGACGAATACTTTGACCATGTGCTCGTTCATACGGGACAGAACTGGGACTACACGCTCAACAAAATATTCTTCGAGGAGCTGAGCCTGAGGGAGCCTGACTATTATCTCGATTCAGTCGGAAGTGACCTCGGGGAGACTATCGGCAACATCATCGCAAAATCCTATAAGCTGATGAATGAGGTAAAGCCGGATGCGCTACTCATTCTCGGCGACACAAACTCGAGCCTTTGCGCCATTCCCGCGAAACGGCTGAAAATACCGATATTCCACATGGAGGCGGGCAACAGATGCTTCGACGAGAATCTGCCGGAGGAGATAAACCGCCGTATCGTCGATCACATATCAGACGTGAATCTCTGCTACAGCGAGAACGCGCGCCGCTATCTGTTCAGCGAAGGCGTTGCCAAAGAGCGCATATATGTCACAGGCTCGCCGATGCCGGAGGTGCTGACGGCGAATCTTGACAAAATTAAGGCGTCGCCCGTGCTTGATGAGCTCTCGCTTGAATCGCGCAAGTATATCCTTCTTTCGGCTCACCGTGAGGAGAATATCGACCGCGCGGACAAGTTCGAGAGCCTGATGAACTCGGTGAACGCGCTTGCGGAGAAGTACGGCGTGCCAGTGATCTACTCGACGCATCCGCACGCGAAGAAATTCATCGAGGAGAGAAACTTTAAGTTTCATAAAAATGTGCGGAGCATGAAACCGTTCGGATTTTATGCTTATAATAAGCTCCAGTTAAACGCGCTCTGCGTGGTATCGGACAGCGGAACACTGCCGGAGGAGAGCGCGTACTTCACGTCGGTCGGCATGCCGTTTCCGGCGGTGTCGATACGCACCTCGACCGAGCGTCCCGAGGCGCTTGACCGCGGTGAATTTATAATTGCGGGAATACGCGAGGAGCAGGTGCTCGGAGCGGTGGATGTCGCGGTGAAGATGTGGCAAAACGGCGATTATGGTGAGCGGGTGCCGGATTATACCGATATGAACGTGAGCGGGAAAATGGTGAAGTTTATCCGCTCATATACGGATATAATAAACGAAAATGTATGGCGGAAGAACGACTGATCGGAGGGGACGATGCAGGTTAGCAGGTACAGTATCGAGGGTACGGGCGTACATCTGAGGATCGCGCATGTGTCTGACATTCACAATCAGCCATATGATAAGGTTATGGAGATACTCACAGCCGAATCTCCTGATGTCGTTGCGATAACAGGTGACCTGATGTCGCGGCTCGGCGTGATCGACGATAACGATATGCCGTCTGAAAAGGAGCGCAACAACGAGGTAGGCTTCAGCTTTATCCGTAAGGCAGCGGTTTTTTCAAAGGTTATTTACTCGCTCGGCAATCACGAGAGGGGAGCGACTGAGGAAAATAAGAAAAAGGTGGCTGACTGCGGAGGAGTGCTTCTCGATAACAGCTTCTGCGAGTACCGCGGCGTGGTTTTCGGCGGACTTACACCTGAGCCGGTGACGCGCTATTTCGGCAAGACACCGAAACCGGAGCTTGAATGGCTCGGCGGATTTGAGAGCCGGCACGGGTATAAAATACTGCTCTCTCATCATCCCGAATATTACGAATATCTGAAGGACAAAGACACAGACCTCATTCTCGCGGGACACGCGCACGGCGGACAGTGGCGTATATTCGGCCGCGGTTTATTCGCGCCGGGACAGGGAATCTTCCCGAAATATACGTCGGGTAAATACGACGGGCGCATGATTGTGAGCAGGGGACTTTCGAACGTCACGCACTTGCCGAGAATTTTCAACAGCCTTGAGGTCGGAATCATCACGCTCGAAAAATAACGAAGTATAAACGGAGGACGCTATGAACATACTCTGGCTTTGTAACGACGTGCCTCAATATGTGGCCGACAGGATACCCGAGCTAAAAAAAAGCTCTGTGGTCACATGGCTCACCGACATTACAGAGAGAATCGCACGGTCGCCCGACGTAAAGCTGACTGTGTGTTTTCCGGTGCATCACGGCGCGAAAACAGGTCACGGAAGTGCCGGAAATATATCATATTACACCTTTTACGCCTCATCAAAGCCCGAAAAATACGACAGCGCGCTCGAGACGGTGTTCGGGACGCTTATCGGCGCGGTGAAACCTAATATCGTGCATATCTGGGGTACGGAATACCCGCATACGCTGGCCATGATGAGAGCATGTGAAAAGGCGGCTATCACCGACCGCGCGGCAGTGTCGATTCAGGGACTCTGTTCGGTCTACGCCGGCCATTATACGCTCGGTCTGCCGGACTGGGTCATACGTTCGATAAACTTCAGACATCTCCTTCGCCGCGACGGTATCGCACGGCAGATACGCGCGTACAAGCTCCGCGGGAATAACGAGATCGCCGCGCTGAAGCTGTGCCGAAACGTGATCGGACGCACGGACTGGGATCGCACCTGTGCTGCGATGATTACGCCGGACGCGCGTTACTTTGTCAATAACGAGACAATGCGCCCGAAGTTTTATGAATCGCACTGGACACCCGACACCTGCACCTCTCACCGCATCTTCATGAGTCAGGCGTACTATCCCATAAAGGGACTGCACTTCATGCTTGAGGCACTGTGCCTTATCCGCGATAAATACCCGGATGTCACGCTGCACTGTGCGGGAAATGACGTATTTACAATGGATACGCTGAAGAAAAAGCTCGCGGCGACCTCATATACAAAATACATAGGTGAGCTTCTCGACGAATATTCGCTCCGCGACTGCGTTACCTTCACCGGATACCTTGACGAGAATGCGATGATTTCGGAATATCTCGCGGCAAACGTGTTTGTCTCACCGTCGGCGATCGAGAATTCGCCGAACTCGCTGTGTGAAGCGATGCTGCTCGGTACGCCGTGCGTGTCAAGCGATGTCGGAGGTGTGAAGACGCTGCTGCATCACGGCACAGACGGCTTCATCTATGCCTGCGACGAACCTTATATGCTTGCGGATTGCGTTTGCAGGATATTTGCGGATGCGTCACGGGCAAAAAGCTTCTCGGAATCGGCATCGGAGGAAGCACGCATACGTCACAATCCGAGCGAGAATGCCGCAGCACTTCTCGGAATTTACGCGGAGATGAATCAGTCGGTTGAATTAATATGTACAAGTTGTGTATAAACATATATTATATTCTCTTAAAATGTTGAGTATTGACAAATTGAAATAACGGTAGTATAATAATTGATGGCGACAGTATATCATAGTCATAATCAAAGGAGCTATAATGAACACAGCGAAATCGGCAAGGAAAAAGGTCATTAATCCCGAACTCGATTTGCAGTTAGCAGATATATGCGATAAATTCAATCTCCCCGGCGAATACCTTTCATACGATCTAATAGTATGCGGAAATATTAACTCTACATATGCGGTAAAGCGCATAGAGGCGGACGGAAGCATTAAGAAATATACGGTACAGAAAGTAAACATGTATGTTTTCAAGTATCCCGAAAGGATAATGGAAAACATTTTTCTTGTAACGAATCATATTGAAAATAAGCTCCAGGCTTCTGAACTTTGCGAATACCGTCAGGCAATGCATTTTTTCAGCACAAGCGACGGACGGAATTTTTACAGAGACGGCAGTGCGGGTTTTTGGCGTATCAGCAGATATATCGAAGGCTCGGCGACCTTCAATGAGAGCGTGAACAATAAGCTGCTTCATTCGGCGGGCAAAGCGTTCGGCGAATTTCAGACGTTCCTGTCGGATTTTGACGCGGAGAGGCTGAATGAGACGATACCCGACTTTCATAATACGAGAAAGCGTATTGCCGATCTTTTCGTTCATGCGGGGGAGAATCCTGTCGGACGTGTGAAGTACGTTACCGATGAGCTTAAATATATCCGCTCGGTAAGCGAGATCTCATCAAAGCTGACCGAGATGCTCGATAATCATGAGATACCGCTCAGAGTAACACATAATGACACAAAAATAAACAACGTCCTTTTTGATGAGGAAACGCTTGAACCGGTGGCGGTCATCGACCTTGACACCGTTATGCCGGGACTTGCGATGCACGACTTCGGTGACGCGGTAAGATTTGCGGCAAACGCAGCGGCTGAGGATGAAGCGGATTTGTCAAAGGTATCGCTTGACCTCGACCTGTTCAGAAACTTCACGGACGGCTTTATCGGTGAAATAGCTCATTCGCTTACGAAAAATGAAATTGACACTATGGCACTCGGCGCCTTTACAATAACCGTTGAGCTTGCGGTACGCTTCCTCGATGACTATATCCTCGGAGACAAGTATTTCAAAATAAATTACAAAGAACATAACCTTGTGCGCGCAAGATGCCAGATAGCGCTGGCGAAGGACATGATGAGCAAGATGGACGATATGAACGCTATCGTTGAAAAGGTTTATCGTGAGCACAGCGGGGAATAAATCGGCTGACGGCGGGCTTGAAAGTGAATTAAAACGGCGGTGTGCATCTGCGAAAGCTGCACATCGCCGTTTCTTTGTTTTCAGTCCTCAAGCTGACGTCCCAGAAAGGTCGCCGCCGTCTGAATGAGTTTTTCCTCAAGGTCTGTGGGAACGGAGCACTGACGCTCGCTTCCAGCAGGGTATACCGACGCGACGCATCCCGTGATATCACCGCCGCTGATAATCGGCATCGCACAGCTGACCGAGTAAGCGCCGCCGTCGATTACGGGGATTTCACCGCCGCCGCTCTCGCATGAATAAAGTGAGCGGGCTTCGATTATTTCCTCAAATTCGGATGACAGCTTGCGGTCGGTGTATTCCTTTTTGGATATGCCGGCACAGGCAATAACCGCGTCACGGTCGCATATGATGACATTTAAGTCGCATGTCTTGTGGAGCGTATCGGCGTACTGTGCGGCAAAGGTCGCAAGCTCACCGATCGGTGAATATTTTTTGAAAATCACCTCACCTTCGCGGTCGGTGTAGATTTCGAGGGGGTCACCCTCGCGGATTCTCATTGTACGGCGTATTTCCTTGGGTATAACGACTCTTCCGAGGTCATCTATTCTACGGACAATTCCGGTTGCTTTCATTGAAAATTACTCCTCCTTTTTTTATGACTGCGGTATTATTGTTTGTAATAAATTCCGTAATATACATACGCATCAAAAAACAGGAACACTCATTTTTATACAGTTGCGGCCTTCGTCGGCGAATATTCCTTGACAAAATTATTTGAATATGTTAATATAAATTATATATAGCTATTAATAATTTCGGTTCCGAAATTTATGAGAGCCGAACATCACGACGGGAATGAGTAAAGTGGGCTTTTTTAATAATGTAAAGTATATTGCAGCCAGAATCTGCGCCAGGCGTGTAAGCGCGGTCAAAAATTCCGAGATATCCGGAAAGGCGGCAATCGGTAACGGTACACAAATTGTCGACAGCGTTGTCGGACGTTACACATATATATATGAGAGCCGTGTGGTAAACGCAGAGATCGGCTCATTTTGTTCTATTGCACCGAACTGCACTATCGGCGGTGCGCGCCATTCGATCGAGTGGGTGTCAACATCACCTGTTTTCAATAACGGGCGCAACGTAATGCACAAAAACTTTTCCGGCAATACGTATGAATATTACTCCAGAGCAGTGATAGGGAACGATGTGTGGATAGGCTCACAATGCCTGATAAAGGGCGGCGTAAGTATAGGTGACGGAGCCGTTGTGGGCATGGGAAGCGTCGTAACACACGATATCTCGCCGTACGAGATATGGGCGGGCAATCCCGCAAAGTTCTTGAGAAAGCGCTTTTCTGATGAAATAACAGCGGAGCTTTTGAAAATTAAATGGTGGACCTGGGACGAGGAGAAAATCGCGAAGTATGCGGACTTGTTCAACGACCCGGAAAAGTTCGTAGAGCAGCTTAATGATGAAAAGTAAAATACTGATATACGCGGTTTATCCGGCGCCGTACCGTGTGGATGTGATAAAGGAAATATCGGACAGATATGTTACCGATGTGATTTTCGGAAGCTGTACGGGCGATGACAGAAACGCCATGTGGTTTTCAAAGGGCAGCTATTACTCGCTTGACAACAGTGACGGCAGAGTGTTCTGTAAAAAGTGTATCAGGTCACTGTCGGATTATTCGCTCGTTATTATATATGATTATTCGGAGAAAACAGCCGCTGAACTGATAATCGGATGCAGACTGAAAAAAGTGCGGTACATAATCAACTGTGACGGCGTAATGCTGACTCCGCACGGCAATGCATTTAAGGATATCGCTAAACGGTTTCTGATAAGGGGCGCATCGGCATATTTTGCAAGCGGAGATCATGCCGCAGAATATTTTCTCGGATACGGAGCGGACGGGCGGCTCATCCACAGACATAACTTTTCGACGCTTCATAAAAACGATATCCTCAGGCGTGAATTGACGGCGGATGAAAAAATGTCGCTGAGAAAAGAACACGGATTGCCGGCAGATAAAAAAATCGCATTGGCGGTCGGCCGCTTTATCCCGCTGAAAAGATATGATGTGCTGATACGGCTCTGGGAAAATATGACGGATGAATACTGCCTTCTGCTTATCGGAGGCGGGCCGGAAAAAGACAGCTATGAGAAATATATAAGTGAAAACGTAATTACAAATGTAATTATCGAGGATTTTCACCGTCCGGAGGAACTGTACGAATTTTACCGCGCGTCGGACATCTTTGTTCATCCGACAAGCTATGACGTGTGGGGACTTGTAATAAACGAGGCAATGGCGAACGGTCTGCCGGTTATTTCCACGGATAAATGCGTCGCCGCGCTGGAACTGATCCGGCAGGGCGTGAACGGATATGTCGTACCGCTCGGTGATGACGCTGACATGACAGACAAAGCAGCGGAGCTTCTCAAAAATGATATACTGAGAGCGAGCATGGTGAAAGAATGCATAAAAACGGTGGAAAGCTACACTGTTGAAAATATGGCTGACAGTCAGCTTCGGGTCATCAATATGCTCATTGGGAAAGGCAAGGAGACGAAACCCGGTTTAACGGTAAAATGATCGATCGACTGCAAAAAGGCGTGATACCGCGGTATCACGCCTTTGTTGTTCCTTTTGGTTATTTCTTTTTTCTGAACAGCTTCAGACAAAGCGCCCTGATGTGCATGAACAGCGACTTTTTCTTTCGTTCTGTGACCCTGAGCGAAGCGAGATATGCTGCCTCATCCTCCGACGTTACCGGAGTGACGGATTCTCCCTTGTTGATGATCAGTTCGTCATCCGGCGGGACGTGCGGAGGATCATCGTAGTAAAAGGCAGTTGTCACCGGAAGATTCTTGCTTTTGAGCCGCCTCTCGCATCTGTCCTTGATAAGTGCGTAGATGACGGCGAAAGCCGGTACGCTGAGGAGCAGTCCGGGAAGTCCGAACAGACCGCCGCCTATGGTGATCGAGAGAATAACCCAGAGTGATGAAAGCCCCGTCGTCTCGCCGAGTATCTTGGGACTGATGATGTTGCCCTCCACCTGCTGAACGATGAGAATAATAATGATGAGCGGAATTACCTTGCGCGGCTCTGCGATAAGCACTATAAAAGCGCTTGGAACGGTACCGATTATAGGGCCGAAATACGGGATGAGATCGGTAACGCCGATGATGATGCTGAGCAGCGGATAGTATGGTATGCCGAAAAGCCCGAGCGTGACGAAGCTGACAAGCGCGATGGCGATGGCGCTGAGTAGCTTACCCGTGATAAATCCGCCGAACACCGTATGCGTGTATCTGATGAGATTGACCGTGTTGAGATATATTCTGCGGCTCATAAAGGAATGAAGAATCTTCTTTGTCTGAGCCGCGAGCTTTTCTTTTGACGCGAGAAAATAAATCGAAATGATAAGACCGAGTACTATGTTCTTTACCTCTACTACGATCTTTCCGGTATAGTCAAGCGTGTAATTTGCGACAGTTTCAAGGAAATTTGACGAGGTGGAGACTAAATCCTTTGCCTTTTCGAGGAGAATGTCTGTGTTGAGATAACCTGCGAGCGTCTCACCGTTTTCAAAGAGGTCGAAGCGCGAGGCGATGCCGTCGATCCAGTTCACCGTAGCATTGATGTAACCGCCGATCTTTTCCTGAAGGTCGGTGTAGCTGGCAGAGATTTGAGGGATGATAATGGCAACGAAAAGAGCTATGAGCGCGATGATGGCGATGTATGCGGCAGTCAGCGACAGACCTCTGCGCAGCATCTTTTTTTCCTCGGGTCGTTTTTTAAAAAAAAACACTTTTTTTTCGAAAAACATCATGACAGGATTGAAAAGATATGCTATAATAAATCCGTAAGTCACGGGTGCGAGGATCGCAAATACTGTATTGATAAAGCCTTTTACCGCAGGGAAGTGAGTGAACAGCAGATATACCAGGATAGACGCGCAGATGACGAAAAACGCATAGAGCGCGATTACGGCGTACTTTTTATTTTCCTTGAAATTAAAAATTGTGGTCACCTCCGAAAAATAACCTTTCTGCGACCATTATATTACATTTTGGATAAAAGGTCAATGACAAAAAGAAAAAACGCCATTTTATTTTGTGTGTTCATAATATGTACAACATTTTTAACTCTCTTATGCTATAATATTAAAAGGCAAAATATGATACTCGTGCAGCATAAAAAATGTGACAATTGAGAAGTTAGCAAAAAAATTCAGGGAGGAAGGCACTGCGGAAATGCAGTACCGTATTCGGATTTGGAAGCGATTTGGGAATATCTAAAAAGAAATCTGAAAATGGCATGGAAGAGCGTATTCTTTAATTTTAAGCAATACGTCTGGTTTTTTGCGGCAATTTTCATTGTTCAGATGTTTTACGGGCTGATCTCGGTATCGGCAAGCAACAACAACACGGTAGAATTCGAGCATGTTCAGGACGAGTACAGCTATCACATTGTCATGAGAGACGTGGAGCCGTCACAGTACGGTTTTATTCATGAGCGTGAGGCGGATGTCGTAAAGAGTGAAAGACATCAGTATTTCACCGAGTACAGAACAGAGCAGTACACGGATGCGGCGACGGGTGCCGTCACGTATGACCTGTACATCCAGTTCAGAGAAGACTCCAAGCTCAGCGACTATTCTAAGTTTTACGAAAAATACATAACGCCGTTCGGAACTACAGCAAACGACGAGGACTACCTCGATAAGGTCGAGGAGACACCGCTCATCTCATTTGAAAAGAACATACAGGCAAACCGCGCGACCTTCCTTGTGATTTCGGCTGTACTTCTCGCAGTCTCTGTATACCTTCTTATGTCGCTTTACAACATCCGTATCAATCAGTATAAGTTTGAATACGGTGTCAGAATGACGTTCGGCGCGGACTTCAAGATGCTGTTCGGCTCGGCATTCTGGGAATTGTTTATCATATCCCTTGTGACGATAATCCCGGCGCTCATCGCCTCGACCGTCACGATCGGCATTATTTACGCAACGCAGGGACTTTCCTTCGGCACACTCATGTTTTCCTTCCTCTCCTCAAGCTGGAAGGTGGCACTGTTCAGCCTTATCGTTGTGCTCGCGTCGGTATGGACTCCTATGAGAGTCATGTCGATACGTCAGCCCATGTCGCTGATACGCACCGAGGACAACTCAAACCTTGTTTCATCACCGAGACGTTCGTTCAACCTTCTCGGAAAGAAGTTCCCGCTTCAGTATGAGCTTTACTCCATCTGGAGATTCAGAAAATACAACATACAGCTTCTCACGACCGCAATAGTGTTCTGCGCACTGTTCATCTGCGGTCTGTATCTCGCAAACGTCTATACGACCGGACTTGAATACAAGCGTCCGCAGTTCACCATCGACCTGACTCAGACTGATGTGTCGTATGACGAACAGATGGACGAGGAGCTTTCCGCGATCGACGGTGTGAAGATTGTCGAGACAAACGACAACAAGATCGAGGCGCGCTACATTGAGTCTCATGTACTTGTAAAGCCGCATGACATCAAGGCATTTGCCGGACTTATCAACTACAAGGGCAAAAACGGGAATGTGACCGACCGGAGCTACAGAGTCACGAACGACGTGCTGTATAAGGCGATCACTGAGGAACAGCTCAAGTATCTCTCCGATGAATCGGCATTCGGATATGAGATCGTCGGTAATCCGTCCGATGTACTGATTAATGACGGCACAAAACGCGTTATCGTCGGTGACTCGATATCAAACATGCAGAAGTTCAAGTTTGACGTGGGCGATGTTATTGCGATAGGACGCAAGGTCAACTACAAGGCGCAGGTTGATAATAACCTAAACGGACGCGCACTGCTCAGAAAACAGATCGAAAACTACGATTTCGAATACACCTTCTACACCATTTGCGCGATTATCAAGGATATCCCGTCGGGAAGCGTTCCGATGTACTTCACTCCCGATGATTACGAGGCACTCCAGCCTGAGATGTACACGGGCGACGACCTTGATGCGAACTCACATGTACTAAATATTTACGTTGATCAGTCGCTCACGACAGAGCAGGTAACTGATATTGAAATGCAGATCCGCGAGGACGTCAGAATATACGGTAAGGTCAACGTGACAAACCTCCATCAGATAAGCAACAACAGCATCAGCCATGACAAGCATTACACCGAGCTATACATCTGCATCTCGATACTGATACTTCTCATTTCTCCTCTCGTGTGGTTTTTCTCACAGACGCTGTACTACTACAAGAGAGAAAAAGAGTTCAACATCATTCAGTCGATGGGTGCGCTCGGACCGGACATCAGGAAGATATACCTGCTCGGCGGTCTGAGTATGGCGATAATGTCGTTTGTTGTAAGTATTCTCTTAAGCTATGTAGCAAGCTACGCAATGTTCTATGTAATCAACGTGGTAGTTCCGCAGTTCTCTAACGAGTATGTCAGATACACCTTCTACATGCCGTGGTATGCAATACTCACAAGCGTACTCATGTCGGTGGCATGCGGCTTCTTCTCCGTATATTTCCCCTACAGAAGCTACTTTAAATACCGCTACTCACTCCAGAACGGCGGCAGCGGAGAATTCGGAGATGCCGAATAAGCATCGCGATATATACCTTAAAGAGACGACAGAAACCCACAATAATACATTGATGAAAGGATGCATCATTCCCACAGTCGCGGGGTGATGAGCGTGGTCTAACATGGAAGTTGAATACATGCTTCAAACAGAGAGCGTTATCAAGCAATACAGACAGTATGATTCAGTCGTAACGGCTGTAAACCGTGCGAGCATAAAGGTAGAAAAGGGAGAATTTGTGGCTATTATTGGA
>CAZMRH010000050.1:0-12243 GCA_964568705.1 uncultured Lachnospiraceae bacterium | reverse complement strand
ACCGTGGTCGATGTGCGCGATAATTGAAAAATTGCGGATGTGCCGCTGTCTTTCATTTGACTGTGCCATATTATCTCCAGACTGTCATGAAAATAGGGGGATACGCGGCTTTCTTGAAGGAAAGCCTGGCAAAGAGCTTTCAAAAGAGGTTTATAAAACAAGGTTTTGTTATTAGTGTCAAGTTTAGATCATTCGTTATGTCTGTATCAGTTTGCTTTTCCCACGCCTTTCCCAGGAAGCGCGCAGGTGTCGGGCAATGCCTAATATTATATTAATTATAACGCCAATCTGACGATAAATCAAGTATAAATTACTCGGCGCTGCTCTCCGCTTTTCTTGTACCGAAGCCGAAGACGTTTTCCGACAGAAGAATAGCTGCGAAGATGAGCACAAATCCCGCAATCTCGCTGAGCGTCGGGATATTGTCAGCCGGCGCGAGCAGTATGGCAAACACTACGCCGAAAACGCTCTCAAGGCTCATAATGATCGAAGCCGTAGACGGATTGAGATACTTCTGACCGATGGTCTGAAATACAAATGCAAGGCAAGTGCCGAATATTGCAAGATACGCCAGCGAGATTATGTTGTTTGAATTAAGCACAGAAAAATCGGGGGTCCCCTCATGAATGAACGACGAGCACCATGACAGAATCGCACACGTACCGAACTGGAGCATGCTGAACACGATCGGATCACGGCTCGAGCCGAACTTCGCCAGTGCCACCATGTGAAGCGCGTAAAAGACTCCGCCGACAAGCGTCAGAGCGTCGCCGCGTCCCATCGTCAGTGCGGGATCAAGCCCGACAAGACCGATGCCGGTAAGGCAGATGAATGCCGCCGCGATATTATATAGCTTCGGTCTGCCGCCGCGTACTGCCCAGAACATGAACGGCACAAGTACGCAGTAGACCGCGGTGAGAAATGCATTTTTACCGGGCGTGGTATCGATAAGTCCGTAGGTCTGGAATGAATAAGCGGTAAAGAGAAAAATGCCTGCGATGATGCCGTACAGAGCGAATTTTCTGCTGACGCGTTCAAGCCTAGGCAGGCAGATGAAGAACATTATGATGAACGACACGGAAAAGCGTATCGCCAGAAGCAGAAATGTCGGCACGTTGTCGACCGTATGTTTCATTATGATAAACGACGATCCCCAGATCAGTGTGGTCACAAGGATCGCGAGCTTTGACAAAACCAGTATTTTTTTATTCATGCTAACTCCCGCGGTATATGCGCCGATAGAAACAGTTATAATTCTATCAATAGCCGCCATGCGGCTATTATACCATCAGAGGTATAAAAATACAATAGAATCGGACAATTTACCGCCGATATATCGCAGTCTTAGTATGCGCATATCATGGCGAATTACACCGCGTCGGATGCGTGTGTATTATCCAGAGCAATATGCGCATAATAACGACGGAAAACAAAATCAGGAGGCATGGTCATGGAAGAAAAGAAAAAGGTCAAAGAGGAAGCGGAGGCGTTCAGGATGCTCCGCGCCGACATCGAGCCGACAAAACACCGTCACGACGTAAAGGATGACGCACCGCAGTCGGATGCGGTACACAGCGACGACACCTGTCACGATTAGCAAAACGGACTCATCGGGTTTTCTCCGGTGAGTCCGTTATTATCTGTAATGTTTTTCGCTCAGCTCAGAACCTTCCGCCGCCGCCTCCGTGAGTAGTGCCGGAGGAGCCGATATGCGTCGATGAGCCGCCGGAGTTTGCTTCCGGCTTACGTCGTCTGTCAATATGAGCGTACAGGAACATGTCGCGGCTTTCGGTAATGTTGAGACTGCCGGGCTTCACATATTCCGACGCGGCAGACTGCATCGCAACGGTCTTAAGCTTGTGCTTCATGATACTGACGGGTATGAACGCGAGCAGTGCACCGACGATAATGAGCACAGGTATCATAATAAGTGTGTCATCTTCGCTGTCAGGCATGTTGCCGATGTCGTATGCGTCGCCTGTCTTTGCCTGAGTGATGAAGCTGTCACAGTATTCGGCATATGTCTCAAATGCCAAATAGTAGTTCCCGTCGCTGAGGTCGGGCAGGAACTGCTCGGAGATATACTCTCTGCCCTTGTCAGTTATGGCTTTGATGCCGAAACCCGTCGTAGTGATGTACCAGTCGCGCGAGTCCATCGCAAGGAGTAAAAGGATTCCGTCGTGACTGCTTCCGAAGCCGAAGCCGTTATAATCATAGTAATCGTCAGCAAAGTCACGGGGTGATTTGCCGCCGAGTGAATCGACGGTCACGACTATCACGTCGCACTTCTGACGCTGACTTATCTCGTCAAGCTTATCGCCGAGCTTATCGGCATCGCTCCTGTCAAGCAACCCCGCTTCATCGTTTACTCTGTTATAGCTCTGCGAGGAAGCATCATTTCCGATCATTCCGAGTGACGTACTGTGGCTGTCGCCGTCGAGCAGAAGCTCCTTCCCGGTTATATTCGCGACCACGTTGATGTAGGCTTCAACCCCGTCATAGTAGGTCGTGCCGCTGTAATACGCATCCCACATTGCCGAGTAATCCTGCTCCGTCGTACCCGTAAAGGCACTGCCCTGACGAAAGCAGTAGCTTCCCTGATTCTCGTCGATGATAAGCATTACGCTATTGTCGGACGCATCCACGGAATCAAAAACCTGGTCTGTGTAGGAGTCAAAATCATCGGTCTCCCCGGCAAAAACGAAATACGCTTCAACGCCGTAAATATCGTAAAGCTCCGACGCAAGCTTATTAAGCCCGGATATTTCATCCTTGTCAAGCCTTACATCGGTCATGTCGTATACATAGCTGCCGGACACTGCAAGTGAGGGTATGGTAAGCACCGCGCACATAAGTGCCACAAGGACTGCCGCAATTATTCGTTTATTTGTCGTTTTCATCTCAGCACCTCCTTACAGTATCATCGTCAGGGCATAAATGCCGAGAAGCACAACCGAGAATATACCCGCGTAGATGCCGAACCACTTCCAGTAAGCCTTTTTGTCAATCGGAAGATTACCTACAAACTTGCCGGTCTGTCCGTTCATGGCGAATATGTACTTCTCTCCGTTCCATGTGGTATTGAGAAGCCATACGGGGTACAGTGCATATTTTGCCGTACCTCCGCTGAGGTTTACGCTACCACCCTCGGGTACGATCGTCGCGTATCCGATTACCGTCGACGCGAACATATCCTCCGTACTGCGTCTGATGCGCTCATTCGCACGATTAACACTCTCGTCGGCGCTGACATCATACTTGTCGGCGAAGTATCCGGCGAGGTACGCCGTCTGAAAATCGACCGCCTCGGCGAAGTTGAACGGCTCGACCGATTCCATCAGGTCGTCGGGCATCTTCTTACTTCCGTCGACGGGAACACGCTGAAATCCGAGTGTGCCGCCGCGGATCACCGAATAGAAGCTCGTCTCGGTGTAGTCGTATTTGCTGTCGCTCCACGCGCGCACTCTCGTCGCCTTGTAGCGGATGTGAGCATCGGCGCCGGCGTCAAACAGCCAGAACGGCACGTAGATTCCCTTGATCTCGTCGATGTGGTTCTGATCCTTGAATACCTTTGGTAAAAGCTTCTTGCCCGTAAGGTGACGCAGGAATCCCGCCTTCGCCGCCGCCTTGTCAAGCTTGAAAGGAATGACATAGTCGGGACGGAGTATGCCCGAGAGGTTGCCCGTCATCACCACGGGATTGCCGCAGTAAGGGCAGGAGGTCGCCGCAGTATTCCTGTCGCCTACTATCTCACCTCCGCAGGATTTGCAGACGTAGACCGCCATGCCGTCAGCCTCGCCGCTCTGCCACTCACCGCCAGCCGCAGTCTCCCACGACATATCGTCGGCGCTCTCGCGTCTGAGATCCTCGTCGTAGTTTTTCAGCGTCTCGACATCGAACTCAGTGTCGCAGAAGGGACATTTCAGCTTTTGCAGCGTGCTGTCGAAACCGATAGCGCCGCCGCAGCAGGGACATTTGTACTCAAGTAATGTCGCCATATCATTCTCCTTATCATCAATGCAGAATTGCAGGTGTCATACTATAATTATTATACTACTTTTGTTCTGCCGTTTCGCCGAGTTCACAATAATTTAAAATTCGGGCTGCAGTAATCCCTAAGATCGCCGCAGCCCGTGATTATCCCGCCTTGGCGGGTTTATTTACAATTATTCGTTTGTAGGTGTGATAAGCCCGTAGCTTGCGTCGTTGCGTTTATATACGACGCAGGTGTCTCCGCTGTCCGCGTTGTTGAACACGAAGAATTCGTGACCGAGCAGGTTCATCTGGAGGATTGCCTCCTCGGGTGACATCGGCTTGAAATAGAAGGCTTTCGTGCGTATGCGGAATTCGTCCTCCTCAGAGATGTCAGCTTCATCCGCGCCGTTGTATTCGGGAAGGACAAGTCCCTCGCGCAGCTTACGTGAAAGTCTCGTTTTGTTTTTGCGGATCTGACGTTCGATTGAATCCATGCAGCAGTCCAACGCATTGAGGAAGGTGGTTCCGACCTCTTCACCCCTGAACAGCGTGCCGCCGCTTGAGATTGTCACCTCAATGCGCTCCTTTTCGCGGATACGGTAGAGTGTTACGTTTGCCTCAGCACCGTCTGGGAAGAACTTGTCGAATTTCCTGAGCTTTTTCAGGATGTGATCCTTCAGGTCATCGTCCACAGTCATCTGTCTGCCAATGATAGTTGTTTTCATCGTAATCCCACCTTTAGTTAGAGTATCGGCGGAAATCCTGCGGACCTTTTTGCAGAAGTCCGCCGTATAACGGGAATTGCTTCCTGCTACACTTTGATTATAGCATAAAGATTCGCATTTGTATATAGATTTGATGAATTTATCCTAAAATAGCTGATAATTTTTTATATGTTTGTCTATTGTTAACAATTTTCGTCAATATATGACCGGCAAGACCGCTTGCCTTCTATTCCTTTTCAATCGTACCGCCGTCCGTTATCCTGTATGTATCACTGCATATATCAAGCAGCGACGGACGGTGAGTAATGATGATACAGGTCACCCCCGAAAGATTTCGGCGGAGATTATTCACTATCTCCGCTTCCGTTGCGATATCAAGTGCGGCGGTCGCTTCGTCGAGGATCATCACGGGTGAGCGGCGCAGTATCGCACGCGCTATCGCTATGCGCTGTGCCTGACCCTCCGACAGCGTACCTGCGCGCTCGGTGAGCTTTGTGTCGAGACCGTCGGGAAGTGCGCGGACGAATTCATCTGCAGCGGCACAGCTCAGCGCCGACCACAGCTCATCAACGGACGCATTGTCGCAGCCCATCATCAGGTTTTCGCGTATCGTGCCTGACAGCAGTGAGTCACCCTGCGGTATATAGGAAAAATGACGGCGCGATACGGCGGATACGGTTTCGCTTTGTCCCGTGCCGTCGTAAAGTGACACGGTTCCGGAGTCTGGATAAACAAGCGCCAGTGCAAGACGCGCGAGCGTTGTTTTTCCGATGCCGCTCTCGCCGACTATGCCGACGATCCTGCCCGGTGCGATGTCGAGCGATACATCCCTCAGTACAGTTTCATCTTTATATGAAAACGACACGCCGTCAAATCGCAGACCGATGCCGCCGACAAGCGCCGACGGCGCCTCACGGCTCTCCGTGTAAAGCTCGTCTATCTCCATGACGCGGTTCGCGCTCGTCAGTATCGTGACAAGCTGAGGAATCACGCCCGCAAGGCTCAGCACCGGAGTCTGCACCTGTGCGACAAGCGACATGAACACACTGAGCACGCCGTAGGTGATCGAACCGTTCGACAGACAGTAAATGCCCCAGACGAACGCCAGCATGTACCCGGCGTTGAAGATGAGGCTGAACACGCTTTTCGCCGCGGTGTTGACGATATTGCGGTGAAGCATGGTGTCAAGGCGTGATTTGCGCAGTCCCGCAAGCCGCTCCGAGAACGCGTCCTCTTTTTCAAAGGTCTTTATCACCGTGATATTCGCGATAGATTCCTGCATGAACGAACGGAATTCAGAATCGTTTTCAAGCAGCTTCTGCTGATATTTCTTCAGACGTTCGCTGAACAGAAGTCCGCCGAATACGCCGAGAGGCCCTATTACAAGGGAGGCGAGCGCAAGAAAATGATCATAGTAAAAGAGCACGCAGAACGACATCACCAGTCGGATGAGCATATATATCGTGCCGGGTATGACGGATGCGATACCTGTCGCGACGGTGCTTATGTCGCTTGTGAGGCGCGTCATCATGTCGCCGCTGTGATACGCCGCGATATCACGCCAGCGGCTAGTCAGCACCTTGTCGAACACTCTGATGCGGATGCCGAAGGTGTACTTTTCGTTGATAATAGTAGTGATTATTCCGGTGAAGGCACTGGCAGCGATTGATACGACGGTGAACACGATCACAAGGACTACCGCGCGCACATTCAGAAATCCGCCCGAAACCTGCGCGGCGTCGTCGATGATGTATTTGTTGACCACGGTCGTTCCGATACCGAGCAGAGCCATGATGATATCAATGAGGAGAAGCAGCGCAAGGCTCGGCACGAACGGACGAGTCTTAACGCGAAGCCACGTTATGCACGGACGGAAGTCGCCGAAATTCCTGATAAAGCGGAACAGCTTTCCGAATTTTTCTTTCATTACGCGTACGCCTGACGCGGCTTCTCCTTTCGCTGACGATTAGTCCGAGATAAGTCTCAGGTGGCAGGAGCCACAAGATGTGCGCACTCGTCGAGAAGTATCTCGCGCTCGGAGAACGGCATCTTCTGCCCTAATACGAGCTGATAGGATTCGTGCCCTTTCCCGGCGAACAGGATAATGTCGCCCGGACGCGATATGTGAACGACTTCACGCACCGCGGTCTCGCGATCTTCGATGACGGTGTACGGAGCTTTTCCGTCATAATGCGCGACAATGTCGGCGATGATGTCTGAGGGAAGCTCATAGTTCGGGTTGTCGGATGTGATGATGCAGTAGTCCGCACCGTTTGAAGCGGCATGAGCAAGATCGGCACGGCGGCTCTTAGTGCGTCCGCCGACTGAGCCGAATACGCAGATGAGCCGCTTCGGGTTGTATGCGCGCAGTGTGGTGAGCGCGGATGTGAGGCTGATGCCGTTGTGAGCATAGTCGATGACAAAGGTACGTCCCGGGAGCGTCTCTACTATCTCAAAGCGGCCGTGAACATTCGCAGACGGAAGCGATGCGGCACAGTCGGCAAGCGTTAACCCTGCCGACGTACACGCGGCGATTGCCGCAAGTGCATTGTGAATGTTAAATTCACCGGGAATGGGCAGGTTTATGTGAACTGTCTCACCGTCCGTCACGCAGTCAAAGGAGATTCCGAGCGAGAACGTAGTCTTGAACGCGCTGAAATTCCTGCCGCCGAAGTCAGCCGGAGCATCGACAGCGTAGCTGATGAACTTTGTCGCCGAGGCGTTCTCCAGCATCCGTGACGAACAGCCGTCATCGGCATTGTATATCATCGTTTCGCAGCCGTGATCGGAGAAAAGCAATGCTTTGGCGGCGATGTAGGCTTCAAGGTCGGGATGCTCGTTATTGCCGATGTGATCTGGTGAGAGATTGGTGTATATGCAGGTTCTGAACGTGATCCCGTTGACACGGTAGGTCATAAGCGCCTGCGATGACACCTCGAGTATCACATATTCTACGCCTCTGTCGGCAAATTTGCGGAAGTATTTCTGCAGGTCAAGGCTTTCGGGTGTCGTATTCTCCGTCTCCGCCTTAAAATCATCGCAGATAACGCCGTTCGAGCCGATGTACGCGCACTTTTTACCGCATTTCGACATGATTGAGTAGATGAGAAGCGCGGTGGTCGTCTTACCCTTTGTTCCGGTGATGGCGATGATGTTCAGGCTGTCGGCGGGATGCTCGTAGAAGTCGGCACTGACAACAGACAGATCGCGGCGCGTGTTGTAGGTAATGACCTGCATCGCGTCGTCCGGCAAAGTCAGTTTGTGATCGCATAAAAACGCACGGCAGCCCTGACTGTATGCCCTCTCGGCATAGTTGTGACCGTCGCTGAACACACCCCTCAGGCATACGAAGAGCGAGCCCTGGTATGCTTTGCGCGAATCATACGTGATATTTTCGATCTCGTATGAGGCATTAACACCGTCAAGAGCCGTTATCTGCAGATTTCTGATAACATCACAGAATTTCATTTTACAACTCCTTTGTCATAATTCGCGGAGGAAAATGTGTCAAATTCCGGCGGAAATCCCGTACATTCGTGATTACAGAGAGTGATTGCACAGTGAGCCAGAACTTCGAGCGAATCAATGACACGGCGTTGATGCGGAAGCGTACGGTTTATCACGGACAGCTCGGTGCAGGCGAGGATTACGCAGTCACAGCCCGCCGAGTACAGCGAGTCCATGACGGAATAAAGCAATGCGATATCCGGCGTCTTTCCGCTTTTAACACAGTCGTAGATGAGCGACATCAGCTTCTGCTGATTATCACCGTCAGGCACAGCCCATGAAAGTCCCTGTGACTCAAGCTCGTTCTGATACGATTTTGAGGACACCGTACCGGCGGTGGCCATAATTCCCGCTTTTTTATACCCGCAGTGACGGACAAACGCGACAGTCTCGGTGATGATCGACGGAACGGGTACACTCACCGCGTCACGCACCTCAGTGAGAAAGTAGTGCGCGGTATTGCAGGGTATAAGTATCGCCGTCGCGCCGTACGTCTCAAGGCTTTTGGCATCGTGGATCATCTGAGGAAGCGGACTTTCACCCGATTTACCCATAATGAAGTCGGTGCGGTCGGGAGTCGAAGCGCGGCTTGAGAGGATTATGTCAATGTGCTCTTGATCCCGCGCGGCGGCAGTGCGCTGGGTGACAAGCTCGTAGAAGTATGCACTCGCCATCGGGCCGAGTCCACCGAGGATGCCAAGCAGTACCTCACGCATGTCATTCACCTCGCTTTACCGGATAGTAAATTCTGAATTTCTTTTTCTGACGGCGGAGCTGTTCGAATACACACAGCCGTCTCATTATATTGAATCGCAGATCGGGTTTGTACTTCAGCGAGCAGGTCACCCTGCCCGATTTTGCAAGAGTGCGTGCACGGCTGACAAGCTCCCCATCCTCCGTATATGTGTATACACATGAGAGCGGCGGATGATGCCACAGATGCACGTTTTCGTTGAGGTATACGTCGTTGCCGCCATCGTTGTACTTTTCGACCGCGAGTCTTGCGATGTTCATGCCGCACGACGTAACATACATGTTGCTTCTGCCCTGACGCAGATTTATTTCAAATATTTTGAACGAGCCGTCCATGTCCTCTTTTATGTCGAAATTTGAAAATCCCGTGTAATGAAGCTCCTCAAGCATCCTGCATATGTCGGAAATGATGCTCATCGACGAAACAGGCTCGGTCACAATCGCCGCGTGATTTCCGAGACCTTTCGGAGTATGTTCCTCAATCATCGTGTGACCGAGACAAACGCCGCGCACCTTCGCGTTTTCGTCCGAAAATACCGTCAGCACGCGCATTTTCGAGTCGCCGCCGGGGATGAGCCGCTGAAGAATCATGCGGTCGTCGTATCCGGATGCGTATATCTTCGCGACAATCGCCGAGGCTTCCTCCGCGTCCTTGGCGAAGTACACCTTCCTCATCCCGTCAAACGGATGCTTCCAGTAGACCACGCTTGACGAGGGCTTGACGACTATCGGGTAATCAAAGCCGAGCTTGTCCGAGGAAAGTTCAGACGCGTCCGTCTCACCTGCCAGCACCACGGTATCGGGATACGGAAGTCCGCGCTTATCGAGTTCTTCATAAAACTCCGCTTTCTTCTGTATAAGTCCGTAAAGGTCGGCGGAGGGACACGGCGCGGTGAAGTCGGGAAGCTTTTCGTGTAATCTGATTATCATTTCGGCGTAATCGTCCGTGCAGCCGAAAAGATACAGCCGCTCACCCTTGTGATTCGCCGCAAAGTCCGTGAGCACCTGAAGCATGCGTTCGTCTGTGTCCATGTCGGGAACGCTGGTGAATTTAACGATACGCGAGTATTTAGTCGCCGAAATCGGGTATCTGCCGAACGCATACGACTTCACGCCGTATGCTTCATGAAAGGCGCGCGCGAAGGTATAGCAGTTGAGATCGGCACCGAGAAAAACGGGAGTTATCTTATCCATGTCAGTTTGCCGCCTTAAGGTCAAATTTATCGAAGAACTGCTCGTGCCATACGAGGAATACGAGTACAGTCCATATTTTGCGTCCGTTGTTTGCAACCTCGTTCTTGTGGTCATCAAGCAGCTTTATGAGCTTGTCCGCATAAAAGTATTCGTTCGCGGTGTCCGAAGTGAAGTATTTTTTCGCGAAGTTGTAGTACTTGTCCTCGCGAAACCAGTAGCGTATCGGTACGGGGAAGCCCTTCTTCTCGCGCGTCGCCCATTCATCGGGAAGCAGCCTGTTTGCGGCGACCCTCATCACGTGCTTCGTATTCACGCCGTCGATTTTATAGGATGACGGCAGCACCTGCGCGTTTTCCATCACAACGCGGTCAAGATACGGCACGCGAAGCTCGATCGAGTGCGCCATGCTCATTTTGTCCGCTTTGAGCAGTATATCGCCCGGCAGCCAGAGGTTCAGGTCAAGGTACTGCTTCTTCTCAAGTTCGGACAGACCTTTTACCCTGTCGTAGATGGGTGTTGTTATTTCGTGCGGCGTGGGACCCGTGCGGTACTTAGGGCGAAGCAGGTCATACGCTTCCTTCTCCGGATAGACGAGCGCCTGACCGATGAAGTAATCCTCCGGTCTGCCGCTGCCCTTGATGATAAAATCGTGTCCCTTGAAGTACGGGAGCGCGCTCGATACCGATGCCGCCGCACATCTGAGGGGTGCGGGTACGCGCTTGTATCTGCGCATCATCGGAGTTTCGTCGTACCATTCGTATCCCGCGTAAATTTCGTCCGCACCCTCACCCGACAGTACGACGGTGACATGCTCTCGTGCGAGCTTCGCAAGGTAGTACAGCGGGACTGATGACGGGTTCGACTGAGGCTCGTCCATGTGATACTGGATCGTCGCCAGCGCATCAAAGCAGTCGTCGGCGGTGAGCAAACGCTTGTAATTCTCAACGCCGAGTCTCTTCGATAATTCGCCCGCCTCGTCAGTTTCGTTGAACTTGTCGTATGAGAAGCCGACGGAAAACGTGTCACGCGGCATGAGTGAGGCGGTGATATAGCTTGAATCGACGCCGCCCGATAAGAATGAGCCGACGGGAACGTCGCTTATGCGGTGAGCCTCGACAGATGCGCGAACGATGTCGTCGATCTCCGCCGCACATTCGTCGAACGACTTCGACGTTTTCTTTGTAAAATCAATATCCCAGTAACGCTCGGTGCGCATTCTACCGTCTTTCAGGACAAAGTAATGCGCGGGTGCAAGCTTGAATGTACCTTTGAAGAAGGTCTCCTCGGTCGCACTGTACTGGAACGTCAGATACGGCCGCAGCGCGTCAGGGTTGACGCATCTGTTGAAGCGCGGATGCTCGAGCATGCTCTTTATCTCCGATGCGAACAGGAACGTACCGTCGTCAAGGAAGGAGTAGTAGAACGGCTTTATCCCGAAGCCGTCGCGCGCGCCGTACATGGTGTTCGTTTTTGAGTCCCAGATGGTAAATGCGAACATACCGCGCAGTTTTGACGCAAGCGCTTCTCCATATTCCTCATAGCCGTGGATGAGCGTTTCTGTATCGCAGCGTGTTCTGAAAACGTGACCGCGTGCAATAAGCTCACGTCGAAGCTCCATAAAGTTGTATATTTCGCCGTTATAGACGATGACGACGGTGCCGTCCTCGTTGTACATCGGCTGAGCACCGGCGGCAAGGTCGATGATGGAAAGCCGCCTGAATCCGAGCGCGACGGAGTTTTTATCCGTATCGTCGCTGATGTGGAAGCCCTCGGAATCGGGACCGCGGTGTGCGATCCTGTCCGTCATTTTTTTCAATATATTTTCCCGGTTTTCAATATAACCCGTAAATCCAGCAAAACCGCACATAAAAGTCACTCCGGAAGTAAAAATTCAGTATGGCGCTAAAAGGCACAAGTGCTGTAGCGTAAAGCAATTCATTTTATTATATCACACTTTTGATGTAAATTAAATAGATATATAAAATTTTAGCGATTAAATCAGCTTTTTGCGGGATGGTGTCGGGTGTATGAAGCTCATTCACCGACAGACTCATGTGAAACTTACTCCGAATGCGATAGCCCGCAGACG
>CAZMRH010000049.1:2454-12296 GCA_964568705.1 uncultured Lachnospiraceae bacterium | reverse complement strand
CACTTTTGCAAAAAAATAAAGCCCCGAAAGGGACTTTGTCTTCAGTCTGAGGCACTCACGAATGAGTGCCTGTTTGGAGCGAATGACGGGAATCGAACCCGCGTATTCAGCTTGGGAAGCTGATGTTCTGCCATTGAACTACATTCGCATGTCAAAACTGTACCACATATATTAGCACAGTTTTGCCGCAGTGTCAATGATTTTTACGTATATTTATTGCATTGCCACGCAGAAATTCAGAAGCTTGCAGACGTCAGTCCGCATCCACGCGGATACTGCGAAGCAGGGCGATTTCTGCCTTGTATCCGTCAAGCTCGTTGGGCGTCTCAAGATAAAACGGCTTTTCCCTGAGCTTATCATTGCAGATTATCCGTGTTATTCCTTCAAGCGTCAGAAATCCCTCACCGATCTTTTCGTGACGGTCTTTTCTCGCGCCTATCGGATTCTTCGAGTCGTTGAGATGAACCGCGTAAAGTCTGTCAAGCCCGATTATGCGGTCGAATTCGTCAAGTACCGCGTCGGTATCGCCTGCGATATCGTATCCGCCGTCACTGATGTGGCAGGTGTCAAGGCATACGCCGACCTTGTGGCGCACACTCTCGTCCACACTGTCAATTATTGCGCGCACCTCCTCGAAGGTCTTTCCGATCTCCGTACCCTTGCCTGCCATCGTCTCGATGAGCACCGTCGCGTTCTGATCCGGCCTTATTACTTCATTTAAAATCGACGCGCAGTTCGCGATACCTGCCTGTGCGCCGAGTCCGACGTGACAACCGGGATGGAAGTTGTACAGCGCACCCGGTATCGCTTCCAGCACCTCTATATCCTGAGCCATCGCCTCGGCGGTATATGAGCGAATGCGTTCATCCTCCGACGCTGGATTGAAGGTATACGGCGCATGAGCCAGCGGCGGGGCGAAACCGTTATTGCTGATTATCTTGCAGAGCGCGGCGACATCCGAATCGTCCGGACGTGAAAAACCCCGTCCGCGCGGGTTTCTCGTGAAATACTGGAAAGTGTTCGCGCCAATCGACAGTGCATATTTGCCCATTGCCTCGTATCCTTCTGATACCGAAAGGTGACAGCCGAGATAAAACATCGTTATTCCTCCATGCCGGAGTTTGCTCCGACTATGCCTATTTTATCATAATGCCGGATTTATGTCAATGCCGTATTGCGTTATTGATAAGTCGGATTTCAAAACAGGAAGCATGCCCATTTATGTTTCCATGAGCAAGGAGGTTTACTTTATATTACAAACCTTGACATACGCTTTAAAAAGTGTATAATTATTATATAAAAACAAATGCAAAGCATTTGTAAGCGATGAAACCGCGTGTGATTTGTGAAACAAATCGCCTCTCAGTCATCAATAGCCACTCTGCGGCTATTATATTAAATCGCGAAAGGGGCGGCATATGGACAACTGCAGGGCGGCACTGCTCCGCCTTATTTCGAACGCTCTCTTTTCGTGCGATATCGGCAAGCTTCCCGCCGATGTACATCTTGATTCCGTTATGGAGCTTGCGAAATACCACGGCGTGCTGACCATGATGATGTCGGGGATATGCGGCAGGGATCTTCGCGAAATTTGTATTACCGACAAGGTCAGGGAGCGTCTGGATAAAATCGCGCGGACACAGTCGGCGGTGCTCGGACTGCTTGACGACGCGGGTATACGCTCTCTCATACTCAAGGGGCTGGGACTTGCGGCGCTTTATCCCGACCGGTACTTCCGCACAATAGGCGACATTGATATCCTCGTCGACAGTGAGAATATACATAGTGCAAGCCGGTTGCTTGCCGAAAACGGATATACGGACCGCTGCTCGGACAACGGTTTTCATCGCACCTTTACTTCTCCCGACGGGGTTGAAATTGAGCTGCACTACGCCGTGTCGCGCTTTGACGATACCGGGAACGGCAGACGGCTTAAAGCCTTCTTTGACGATACGCTTGACACTGCCGTGCTCTGCGAATTCGGCGGACAAACGTTCAGCGTGCCGGACACCGCGCGTCAGGCGGTATCACTTGCGCTTCACATGAAAAAGCACCTGATTTTCGGCGGACTTGCACTCAGGCAGATCTGCGACTGGGCTGTGTTTGCCGCGTCGCTTGATGACGGGGTGATGGCGGTAACTATACTGAAATTAATGGAACAGTTCGGACTTGCGCCGTTCGTGTCGGCGGTGACGGAATGTTGTGTCCGGTATCTCGGACTTTCACCGGAAAAAGGAATACTGAAGCACGGCATTGATAAATCACCCGATGGGGTGTCAGGTACGCTCTGCGAGGAGCTGATGGACAACATACTTGACGGCGGAATCAGCGGAAGTCGTGATACAGAGAATGAATACGCGCGGAATTTCACGGTTCACGGGTATGAGACGGTGACAGGAAAGAGCTGCACAAGATTGCTTTTCGGTAATCTGAACGATGTGGCTCGAGCCGCCGTGCCTGTATGCCGAAAAGCACCCGTACTGCTTCCGCTCGGATGGATTTTTGTTGTACTCAGACGCATCGTGCGCAGAATAACCGGAAAGCGCGGCAGACTTTCGTACAAGGGTGCGGTAAAGGCGGCGGACAAGTGTATAGCCATGTACCGCGCACTCGGACTTACCGACTAATAAATCTGACCTAATTTCATACACCGGAGGAAACATGCTGACAATATCATATTCAGCCGGACTGCTCGGAATTGACGGCTTCATCGTGACGACTGAGTGCAGTACAAGCTTCAACCTGCCGCATTTTGAGATAGTCGGACTTCCCGACGCTGCGGTCAAGGAAGCGAAGGAGAGGGTGCGTGCCGCATCAAACAACAGCGGCATACCGTTTCCGGAGCTTGACATTATGGTCAACCTCGCGCCTGCCGATATGCGCAAGGAGGGCTCGTCGTATGACCTTGCGATACTTACCGCGATACTCCAGTGCGGAGGAAAGATCGAACAGAAACTCTCGCTTGAGGACAAATGCTTTATAGGGGAACTGTCACTAAGCGGAAACCTGCGTGCAGTGCGCGGTGTACTCGGCATGACACTTGCGGCAAGGGACGCGGGAAAGCATGAAGTGTATGTTCCGGCTGATAACGCAAGGGAAGCGGCGGTCGTGGACGGCATCACCGTGTATCCCGTCGACAGCGTGCTGACACTTGTAAATCACCTGAACGGAGTGTCGCCGATAACACCGCAGCAGAAGATCGAGACCGAGCTTGAAAAGCTTCCTGACGGTACGTGTGACTTCTCGGATGTCAAGGGTCAGGAGAGGGCAAAGCGCGCACTTGAGATAGCGGCGGCGGGCGGACATAACGTACTGCTCATCGGGCCTCCCGGCAGCGGTAAATCCATGCTTGCGAAAAGGATACCGACGATACTTCCGCCTATGACGTTCGAGGAAGCGCTTGAAACTACAAAGGTACACTCTGCGTCGGGCATGATAGGCGGAGGCGGGACTATGATAGAGCTTCGCCCGTTCCGCTCACCTCACCATACGATGAGTGCACCGTCGCTTGTCGGCGGCGGGACTATGCCGATGCCGGGCGAAATATCGCTGGCGCATCACGGGGTATTGTTTCTCGATGAACTGCCGGAGTTCAACAAGCTTGTGACGGAATCACTTCGCCAGCCGCTTGAGGACGGCAAGGTGACGATTACGAGGGCGGCGGGCAGACTGACGTTCCCGTGCAACTTCATGCTGGTGTGCGCTATGAATCCGTGTCGCTGCGGCTACTACGGCTCAAGCGTAAAAAATTGTTCGTGCAAAAAGGAAGATATCTCAAAATATCTCTCAAAGATAAGCGGGCCGCTGCTCGACCGAATCGACATACAGGTCGAGGTGCCGGCGCTGGAGTATGACGAGCTGAGCCGGCCGGAGAAATCCGAGTGCTCGGCGGACATCAGGAAGCGCGTGGTCAGGGCAAGACAGTTTGCCGAAAAGCGGTTCTCCGACTGCGGCATCAACAACAACGCGCAGCTTGCGACGTCGGATATCCGCGAATACTGCAACCTTGACGAAGCGTGTAACAAGGTGATGAAGGCGGCATTCGAGCGGCTTGGACTGTCGGCGAGAGGGTATGACAGAATACTCCGCGTGGCTCGCACCATCGCCGATCTCGACGAGGGTGCGGAAATTTTGCCGAAGCACCTTGCCGAGGCGATACAGATGCGCTCGCTCGACCGAAAATACTGGGAATAATCACGGAAAAAACGCGTAACATCTTGCTTTTTTCATAAAGAAGGGTTATACTTTATCCGTACAAAAAATCATACTCGAATCAGAGTATAAGTAAAGTTAGGAGAAACATTATGTCAAAAGTAAAAATCGGAGTTATCGGCTGCGGCACAATTGCATGCGGAGCGCATATTCCGGCGTATACTAACTGTGCGAACGCCGAGATCAAGTATTTCTGTGACATCATACCCGAGAGGGCGCAGGCTGAGGCTGACAAGTACGGCAGCGGCATCGTAACGGCTGATTATCACGATATTCTTGCCGATCCCGAGGTCGAAGCGGTATCAGTATGCACGCCGAACCTGATGCACAGCATTATATCAATTGACGCGCTGAGAGCTGGCAAAGCGGTGCTCTGCGAGAAACCTGCCGCGCGAATATACAGCGAAGCGCTTGAGATGCAGAAGGCTCAGAAGGAAACAGGCAAAATGCTCAACATCGGCGTGGTAAACCGCTTCAACGCGGCTGTAAACGCGGTGAGAGAGCGCATCGAAGCAGGAGAACTCGGCGAAGTGTACCATGTGTTTTTGAACTTCCGCGCGCAACGCGGTATCCCGGGAATCGGCGGCGCGTTCACTAATAAAGCAATCGCGGGCGGCGGCACACTCATCGACTGGGGTGTACACAGGCTTGACATAGTGATGTACTGTATGGGAGACCCGAAGCCGAAGTCGGTGTCGGGCGCGGCTTACTGCAAGCTGGGTGTCGATATAAAAAATTATGTTTACAACGGTATGTGGGCTGAGAACACAAGAGACGTAAACGGAACATATGATGTAGATGACAGCGTTTCCGCATTCATCCGTTCGGAGGGACCGGTTATCACACTTGAAGGAGCATGGGCGCAGAATATCGGCGAAAGGGAGGACTACATAGACTTCATAGGAACGAAAGCCGGAATCAGACTGTGGTACAGCAGCAATTTCAAGATATACGGCGTACGCGACGGCAAGCTCTGGGAAGATGAACCGGCGTATGAGGTAGTCGACATGTTCCAGAATGAGATCGACAGCTTTGTCAGAAGCGTGAGAAGCGGCGAAAAGCTTCCGTCGAACATCGACTATGCTGTACTCACGTCACAGATAATGCAGGGAATATACGATTCCTCCGACGCGGGACGCGAGATCGTATTCTGATATTATAATCCGGAGGTAAATGTTATTTACAAGACAAAATTATGTATACTGTTCGGGGGGCGTTCGTCAGAACATGAGGTGTCGCTTTCATCGTCCTACGGTATACTGTCAAATCTCAATTATGACAGATATGATGTGACCACGGTCGGCATCACGAAAGAGGGAACATGGTATCTCTTTGAGGGCGACCGTGAGAAGATTAGAAGCGGCGAATGGTGCACCGACGTCGAATCACTTGCACGCGTGTTCGTCGATCCGTCGCCGGAGAAGCATTCGCTTGTGATCGCGTCACCTGACGGCACCATCACGGAACGTGTGATTGACGTTGCGTTCCCGGTGCTTCACGGCTCATTCGGCGAGGACGGTACGATGCAGGGACTTCTTGCAATCGCCGGGATACCATATGTCGGCTGTGACCATACGACGAGCGGCATCTGCATGGATAAAGCGTTTACGAAACGAATAGTTTCCGAGACCGGCATCCGTCAGGCGAAGGCGATAATCGCAACTTTGGCAGACGATACCGACGAGCTTATCACAAAAGTTGAGAAAGAGATCGGATTCCCTGCGTTCATCAAGCCTGCAAGGGCGGGCTCATCTGTCGGCATCACTAAGGCGATGTGCCGCGGATGTATGACGCGCGGATTGAAGTCTGCCTTTGCGGAGGACTCGAAGATACTCATAGAGGAGCAGATCGTCGGACATGAGACGGAGGTCGCCGTATTCGGAAACGGTGCAAAGACTGTCGCCTCAGTACCCGGCGAGATCGAGCCCGGCAGCGACTTTTACGATTATGAGACGAAGTATATAAGCGACTCGGCGAAGTACTACATTCCGTCAAGGATAAGCGCGGCGGCGACTGAGGCGGTACGCGCGGCGGCACTGAAAATTTACAGTGAACTTGGCTGCAGAGGACTTGCGAGAGTTGACTTCTTCGTGACCGATAATGACGAAGTAATTTTCAACGAGATAAACACAATGCCCGGATTTACCCCGATAAGCATGTACCCAAAGCTGATGCGGGAAGCGGGTATGAGCTACAGCGAGCTTATCGACGGACTGATCGCACTGGCACTTGAATAAAAAACAGGGCTGCCGCATGGGGAATCATGCGACAGCCTTATTAAAGGACGGACAGATGAAGCGTCATTCAAAGATCACAATAAAAATTACGGCGGCGGCACTGATTCTTACGGTGCTGCTGAGCTTCGCATCCTGCGGGATAGTTGACAGGCTGAAGTCCCGGTTTACTGAACAGGCATCGGACGGTGAGACCTGCGAGGTATATTTCATCGACGTCGGACAGGGTGACAGTGAGCTGATCATCGCGGGCGATAAGGCAGCACTTATCGACGCGGGGCCCGGTACGGCAGAAGACACGCTTATTGCGTATCTCGGTCAGCATGTCAGGACGATAGACTACCTGATACTGACTCACCCGCATGAAGATCACATCGGGGGCGCTGATAAGGTGATTAAGCAATTTGAAGTCAGCAACGTAATACTTACAAATAAGACCTCCGATTCGAAGGCATATGAAAAGCTGATGGACGCACTCGAGGGAAGCACGGCGAACGTGATGCTTGCTGCACCCGGAGAACAGTATTCGCTCGGAAGTGCGGTACTTACGATACTCGCACCGCTTGGCGACAATTATGACGAGGTGAACGACTTCAGCATCGTCACACGTCTCGACGCATGCGGACACAGCTTACTGTTTACAGGAGACGCGCAGTCGGAATCGGAGTCGGAGATGCTCAGGACGTATGACGGCGGCGAGCTTGACTGCGACGTGCTTAAAGTCGGACATCACGGAAGCGCCACATCGACTGCCGATTCTTTCCTCGGGGTAGTATCACCGGAGTACGCGGTGATTTCATGCGGTGACGGCAACGAGTACGGACATCCTGATGCAAAGACCGAAAAGAGACTGAACGACTTTGGCGTGACCTGTTTCCGCACTGACCTTGACGGCACGGTAATGATGAGACTGAGTGACGGCGGTATTACGACCGAAACACTCGGCTGAACGAATTAAAATACGGCAGCGGCTCACCGATAGCGAAGTGAGCCGCTGCCGTATTTATGTAAATCGAAAGGAGATCAGCGAATCTTGTACTTGAGACGCAGGTTGTCAGCAATCATGGCGATGAACTCGCTGTTGGTAGGCTTGCCGCGATTGTTCTGGATGGTGTAGCCGAAGTAGGAGTTTAGAGTGTCGATGTCGCCTCTGTCCCACGCAACCTCGATCGCATGACGGATAGCACGCTCGACACGCGATGTCGTTGTCGAATATTTCTTCGCTACAGAAGGGTAGAGAACCTTCGTGACACTGTTGATAATATCGTTGTCGTCGATAGTCATAAGTATCGCCGTGCGCAGGTACTGGTAGCCCTTGATGTGTGCGGGAACGCCGATCTGGTGGATGATTTTCGTGACCTGAGTTTCTATATCGGGCGGTGTAGCTGCCGCGTTTTTCGAAAACGCTCCGCTGAGTCTGCTTTGATAGAGCGTGGTTATGTGCTCAGTAAGACTCTTTATGTCGAGTGGTTTCGGAAGACACATCGCCGCACCCGCGTTTACAGCTTCAATAAATATGTTTTGATTTGTCACGAGTGATGATATGATAAAGGCGGGAGCCTTGTCAGGATTGTAGGAGTGGGCCAGAGACTGACGCACAAGCCCGATGCCGTCGAGCCGTGACAGCCATACGTCCGCGATAACGATGTCGGGATGCGTTCTCAGTATGAGAGCGAGCGCGTCCTCACCGTTTGATGCTTCGTCAATCTGCCTGAAACCGCTTTTGGTAAGCGAATCACGGATGGACTTTCTTGTTTCGTTGTTTTCGTCTGCGATAAGAATTTTAATGTTTGTCATATTTTCATCTCCACATAATTTGGTAATATTTGGTATGTGTATATTACCATAAAATGGGAACTATTTCAAGTGCTTTTTTACAAAAAAAATACACAAAGTTGTCAGTATTAAATTGTTAAAATATACTAATCTGTGCGATTTGACGCATAAAATACGCGGGGAAACGGGGAATCGTGAGAAATACGGCGGCATAGGTATATGCGGAAATACGGCAATATTGTTAATTTCATCTACATTTATTGACAGTTGAAAGGGATTATTGTATAATTATCATATATTATAAACGGAGGATGCTATGAAAAATAAGCTTATCAGCATAGCTCTGACTTTGACACTCCTTGTATGTACACTTATGACCGCGCTTCCGGTGTCGGCGGCTGATACGAAAACGATAAAGAACGTCGACACGGTAATGATCTATAACCCGCTGATGTACTACGCGAGCGGCTCATACAAAAACGGAGTGCGCCAAAGCTCGACCACTGCGAATCTGCTGTCCACAGGCGACATGAGCACACAGATAATACAGACACGCACAAGGGTGTCGGCGCTGATGTCGGAGGGCGGCGGCGACAGTTTGATAACGCTTTCGCAGACTGAACTCGATCATCTTGTACTTCCCGACAGCAGTGCTGCGACTGATGATCCTGTGATTCTTCCGTTCAGCGCGTCGTATGTTTCGTATACCGTCGGAAGCACCCACCAGTTTTACGTGCAGGATGATATGGCGATCGCATCGACACGCGGCAAGCGGCTGTTCACCTGCATATCCGTCGGCACGCACTGCCTTGTCTGGACATATAACACAACAGATGTAACTGCGGCAATGGCTGACGGGATGGTTGCGGAATTTGACAATGTGATTTACCCCAATCACATCAGCGAATTCGGAAGTGCAAAGCTGCTTGAGAACGGAGATAAGCTGAACATCCTCATCTACCCCATCAGCTATACAGGAGCAAGCGGCATACTGTCCGGATATTTTCAAGGGGTGGAGCTTCTGACCGCAGCCGAGCTCGGTAATTACGCTAACTACTACAATTCGTCAAGCGCGATAATACATATCAATTCCGCAATATGCTCGTCAACCTCGAATGAAACGGCAAATATAACCATAGCACATGAGTTCCAGCACCTTATCTGCTATACGTCGATGCTTAAAGGCGTGGGCGAATATTACGGAATCACGGTAGCCGACTGGCTCAACGAGTGCATGTCGATGTGGACGGGGAAGAAACTGTACCCTGATACGGCGTCGCTTCTAAATTACATCAACTACAGCTATAATTACTCGTCATCGATTGCGGGCGGCCAGTCGCTTTATAACTTTTCGACCGCGTCGGATATCGGAGTGTACGGACAGGTGCTGCTGTTTGCCGAATACCTTGATACACAGCAGCCGGACGACACGGCGTTCTCGAATGTGCATAACTACTGGCGCACCGCGACTTCCACGTCACTTCTGTCCGAGAGCCGCGCATTGTATAATTCGGTCCCGCAGGCTACGCGCGACGCGATACTTGCGTCGGTGGATTATAGCGGAGCGATTACGACGCAGATAGCCAGTACTTATGACGAGTACCTCTCAAAGCTCAATCT
>CAZMRH010000049.1:0-2444 GCA_964568705.1 uncultured Lachnospiraceae bacterium | reverse complement strand
CGACGGACGACACAAACGGTATTTACGCTGCGGGAAGCCTGTCGGAACGCGCAAATCCGTACACAAGCACCGCGTCAAACGTATCTGTTGAAGGCGGTGGACGCATATTCGTCAAGACCGCCGACAGCAATACATATACAGTGCCGTCCGGTGCTGACGCAAAATTAATCTACGTCGGCTTCAAGAACGGCGTGATGACCGTCGCCCCGACGACTGCCGCGAATTACACCGAGCCTGTTGTGCGCGGTGACGCGACGGGTGACGGCAAGGTGAACGCGCTTGATTTGCTCAGACTCAAGCTCTATCTCAACGGAAAGGTCACGTTTGACAGTACGATGATAAATACGATGGACTTGACGGGTGACGGCAAGGTAAATGCGCTGGATCTTCTTAGAATAAAGCTGTATCTGAACGGGAAGATTACTTCGCTGTAAGGTTGAATATCATATTATATTATAATGAAAAGACGGTTGCCGCGGCAACCGTCTTGGCTTGCTTGACACAGTCCGACTTACAGATGGGCTGTGTTTTATTTCAAAAGCTAAAAGCATGATACAAGAATAACCGACCAAACAACATTTTTTAATGCTTACTTTGACGTAAACTTACGAAATAATTAATGTCGTTTATCACGGCTGATACATTATCCGCACACTAGATTTTTGCAGCACGCAGAGAAAGCTGACACTACCGTAAGTCCCCGCATATACTGTAATAAAAATTTAGTGAGGTATGAGCATGAATCAATACGACAATTTTCTTTCTGTGTTTCGCAGGCGGGCGGACGCAGCGGCATTAATCAACGGCAGTGAAAAGTATAAAGATATCCAGGGGAGAGTCCTGTTTTATTCTGTTCGCGGCGGGGTGATTGTCCGCACGGAAATTACAGGTTTACCTAAAGGGACAAAGCCGTGCGGCAGTCCAATATTTGCGTTTCATATTCACGGCGGCGGCAATTGCACCGGGAACAAAGGTGATGTTTTTGCAAATGCGGGCACGCATTTTAATCCATATGATTGTCCACATCCGTATCACGCCGGAGATCTGCCGCCGCTGTTCGGTGTGAACGGTATTGCCTTTTCTTCCTTTCTTACCGACCGGTTTACCGTGCCGGAGATTATCGGTAAAACAGTAATCGTTCATTTGTCACCGGATGATTTCACCACGCAGCCGTCCGGTAAATCCGGAGAAAAAATCGCCTGCGGAGTTATAACACCTACTACCAGATAATAAAGGTAATTTCAGCATACAGCACGGTAGGTGATTGGGCAGTCATAAACAAGGATAGCTCTCTTTATCATCACACCTGTCAGGCTTACGACATCTGCGCGAAAAGGATCGGTGATACTGATTGCAGGATGTAAAGTAAAAGGTGAGGTAAAATAAAAATTCCCGGTGAAGCTAACCTTCACCGGGAATTTTTGGTCGGAGTGACTGGATTCGAACCAGCGGCCTCTTGGTCCCGAACCAAGCGCTCTACCAAACTGAGCCACACCCCGATAACATCGTTCATTATAACACAACAAAAACCGTCTGTCAAGCCTGTTTTTTCAATTTTTATGGCATGTACTGCTGAATTTTGGAATGCATGATATGTATATAAATACCTATTGATGTAATTAAAGAAATATTTAAAAATAAAATACCATGTATAAATGAAATAAACCTATGCAATATTTGTTTAAATATTGAAAAAAGTATTGACAAAAGGGCAATTAATTGGTATTATTAATATACATTTCTGTGTTGCTTCGTTCGGTTTGGGCAACATGGATAAAAAAATACTTTTTGGAGGTTCTTCGTGAAGAAATTTTTAGCATTGATTCTTACGCTGGTGATGATTGTTCCTCTCGGGATATTCGCATCATCGGCGGCGTCTGGCGCCGGATACTGCTTCTACTGGGACAGTACTGTTGCATACGGACATCTGCAGTACAGCTCAAGCTCGCCTACTGATTCGATCATAGAGTTTGACGCAGTACTTCTTCCCGATACGGTTGAAGCAGGAAGGGAGCCTGTATTTACACTTTGGGACTCGAACAACAGTGAGATAAAGATTGCACAGACCTACGTTTCATACGGCACGGTCAAAAATCCCTTCAAATGGGGCAATCTTGCATGGACAAACTGGAGACACATCAAGTATCAGTTCTTAAACGGAACTATTACTTTGTCCATCGACTCACAGGTCGTTCTGACCGTGAACGGCAATGTAAACTCCAGAACGAACGACCAGGTTATTTTCTCCTATTACGGCGAGCTTGCAATCGACAACCTGCACATTACGAACAGTGCGGGCAGAGACATCAAGACACTCGACTTTACCGATGCCAATGATGTAAGCAATATGTTCAGCGACAGTCTTGGTGAACGCATACAAGTACGCGGAACAGGCACAGAAACAGGTCTTGTCGATGTTAAGTCGGTAAAATTCACCGATGCCG
>CAZMRH010000048.1:10006-12344 GCA_964568705.1 uncultured Lachnospiraceae bacterium | reverse complement strand
TGGGAAGTTTCTCCTTGACATGGTTTGATGGTTTGTGGTGAATTCATTATACCATTTCTTTTGAGTGACTTCCTCTCTTTTTGGGTCATATCATTTTAACACATACATTCAATAAATTAAATAATTTTCAACAAATTAAATCGTTTTCAAAGCAAGTTGAAATTTACAAAATGTCCGAAAAAAGTCTCAAAGCGCAGCACTGCCGTGTTGACTTATCTGACAAATAAAGCTATAATAATATAGATTTGAAAGAACACGAGAGGTTTTATGCTTCACTCATTTATTTCGTATTATAAGCCGCATCTCAGGTTATTTATACTTGATATGCTTGCATCTCTCCTCATCTCGGTTATCGGGATGACGTATCCGATAGTCACCAACCGCATGCTCAACAACTATATCCCGAACAAGCTGTATTCCGCGATAATCACCGCGGGCATCATCGTCCTTGTGCTGTACCTTATCAGAATGTTTTTGCGGTATTTTGTCCAGTATTACGGACATATGATCGGTACACGGATGCAGGCTCAGATGCGGCGTGACTTGTTCCGGCATCTTGAGACACTCCCTTTTTCATTCTACGATGAGCATGAGACGGGACGCATCATCACCAGGATGACAAACGATCTGTTTGAGGTGGCGGAGCTCGCGCATCATGGTCCCGAGAATCTCCTGACCTGTTCGCTGATGATAATGCTCTCCTTCGGCTACCTCTGTTCGATCAACGTCTGGCTTACGCTGATTATATTTGCATGCGTGCCGATACTCGTATTTGTCTCCGTACATTACCGCAAGCGTATGCGTAAGGCGTTTGAAGCGCGGCGGACAAGCACCGCCGCGATAAACGCGGCACTTGAGAGCAGCGTGTCGGGAATCCGTGTGACCAAGGCGTACACAAACGCTAATAAGGAAATGGAGAAATTCGAGGTCGGTAACGAGCAGTTCGTCGAGGCGTCGGGACATTCCTACAATGCGATGGGCAAGTTCTTTTCTTCTACCGCATTCGTCACCGACATTTTCAACGTGATCATCCTCATAGCCGGCGGACTGTTCCTGTACGGTGGCCGCATCACCTTCGGTGATTATTCGACGTTTATCGTGTCGGTTAACCTGTTCATCTCTCCCGTGAATACGCTGATAAACTTCATGGAGCAGTATCAGAACGGCATTACTGGTTTCAAACGCTTTCGGGAGATAATGGATATTCCGCCTGAAAAGGATGCGGCGGACGCGACTGGACTCGGCCGTGCGAAGGGCGACATCTCCTTTGAAAACGTACATTTCGGATATGATGATTCAAGGGAGATACTTCATGGGATAAATCTGAATGTACCGGCGGGACAGACGCTTGCGCTTGTCGGACCGTCGGGCGGCGGAAAGACCACCGTCTGCCACCTGATACCGGGCTTTTATCCTCTTCCTCCTGAGAACGGCTGCATCCGCATTGACGGCATCGACATCCGCTCACTCACGCTTGATTCGGTGCGCCGTAATATCGGTATCGTTCAGCAGGACGTCTTTCTGTTTGCCGGAAGCATCCGTGAAAACATCCGCTACGGTCGGCTTGATGCGACGGACGATGAAGTAATCGAGGCGGCGAAGCGTGCGAATATCCACGATTACGTGATGACGCTGCCGGACGGGTATGACACGGAGATAGGCGAGCGCGGAGTAAAGCTGTCGGGCGGACAGAAGCAGCGCGTGAGCATTGCAAGAGTGTTTCTGAAAGACCCTGCGATACTTGTGCTTGACGAGGCGACGAGCGCACTTGACAATACCACGGAATTACTTATACAGCACTCGCTTGACGAATTATGCAAAGGGCGGACGACGCTTGTGGTTGCGCACCGTCTGTCCACAGTACGCGGTGCCGATGAAATCGCAGTCATCCTTGACGGACAGGTGGCAGAGCGCGGCACTCATGAGAAACTTATGAAGCGGGGCGGTACATATAAGCGGCTGTATTCGCTGCAGTTCCGCGACAGCGATATAATCTGACGCCGTCAGACTCACAGCAGTTGACAAAGAACGAATGTTTGTGTATAATATGATTCATACGACAGAGTAGAAAAAGAGATTGCGGCGGGAGGTAAGTCTATGCAGCACGGAAATGAACCGGTAACGGCGCTGTATGGTGTCGGACAGGCTAAAGCAAAGGCGCTTGCGCGGCTCGGCATTACGACTGTCGCGGAGCTTTGCGCGCATTATCCGAGAGCTTATCAGAACCGAGGAAATGTCAGAACAATTGCGGACGCGCTCAAGGATAACGAGAGCCGCGAGGCTGACCCCTGCTCGCTGATACTTACGGTCGCCGCAGAGCCGACGGTAAAGAATATAC
>CAZMRH010000048.1:9542-9996 GCA_964568705.1 uncultured Lachnospiraceae bacterium | reverse complement strand
AAGTTCCGTGTGTTTGACGAGAGCGGCACGTGTGAGATCGTATTCTTCAACCAGAGCTTCCTTAAGGATAAATTCGTGACTGGCGCATCTTTCCGATTCTGGGGAAAACTGACGACAGACCGCAGCGGCATAAAGCTGAACTGTCCGGTGTGGGACGAATACGTCGAGGGAATACCGCTTCCGGATATCGTTCCGGTGTATCCGCTGACAAACGGGATCAATCAGAAGGCGATGACCTCGCTCGTGCGCCAGGCACTCAAATACTGCGGCGCACCGGATGAGATACTTCCGCCGTCGCTTATCGCCGAGATGCAGCTCTGCACAGAGGCGTACGCCATGCAGAACATACATTTCCCCGAGAGCTTCGACGCGCTTGAAAGATCACGCCGCAGGCTGATGTTTGACGAACTGTTCGTCATGTCGGCGGCGATGGCATCGGTGAACGTAAAGAATA
>CAZMRH010000048.1:0-9532 GCA_964568705.1 uncultured Lachnospiraceae bacterium | reverse complement strand
CGAAGCGAATCGCGCGGTGATAAAGGAATGCGATATATCTCCGCTTACAGCACTTCTCCCGTATAAGCTGACGGGAGCGCAGGAGCGCGCGATAAGCGAGATGGCGGCGGATATGAAGTCCGGCATCGCGATGAGCCGCATACTGACGGGAGATGTGGGAAGCGGTAAGACGATAGTCGCGGCGGCAGCTGTATATCTTGCGGCGAAGAACGGCTACCAGAGCGTCATCATGGCACCCACCGAGGTGCTTGCATCGCAGCATTACAATGATATAGCGCCGCTTTTCGAAAAGCTCGGTCTTAATACGGCGCTCCTGACCGGCTCGACATCCGCACCGATCAAGCGCCAGATATATGAGCGCGTGTCGGGCAATGTGCTTGACTTCGCGGCGATCGACGTTGTCATCGGTACTCACGCGGTGCTGAACGACGAGATGAACTTCAAGAATCTCGGACTTATCGTCACCGACGAGCAGCATAAATTCGGCGTGATGCAGCGTGCGGCGCTCAAGGAAAAATCAGTCGGCGTAAACTCGCTTGTGATGAGCGCGACACCGATACCGCGTACACTGTCGCTGGTGTATTTCGGAAACCTTTCGGTATCGAAGCTTGACGAGATGCCGCCGGGACGGCAGGTGGTGTCCACCTACGTCGTGACGGAGGACTACCGTGTCCGCCTTAACGAATTCATCAGGAAGCAGGCGAGAGAGGGACATCAGACCTACGTCGTTTGTCCGGCGATAGAGGAGAGCAGCGAGCGCATGAGCGCGGAGGCACTTGAATCCGCACCTCCGGCAAAGAGCGCCGAGGAAATGTGGGACGTGACCTTTGCATTTGAAGCGGAGGAAGAAGAAAAGCCGCCGCTCAAGGCAGCGGTCGATTTCACGCGTGAGCTTGCAGTGAATCTGCCCGACCTCACGATAGAATACATGCACGGCAGACTGCGTCAGCGCGATAAGGAAAAGATAATGAAGCGTTTCGCGGACGGCGAGATACAGGTGCTCGTCTCGACTACGGTCATCGAAGTCGGTGTAAATGTGCCGACGGCGACGCTGATGATAGTCGAGAACGCCGAGCGATTCGGACTCTCTCAGCTGCATCAGCTGCGCGGACGGGTAGGACGCGGAAGTGCGAGATCGTACTGCGTACTTGTGTCCGACAGCGAAAGTCAGGCGGCGAAGGACAGGCTTGCGGTGATGAAGAAGCTGCACGATGGCTATCTCATAGCAGAGGAGGACCTCAGACTGAGAGGCCCCGGCGACATTCTCTCATTCGGTGGCGACATCAAGCAGCACGGCTCGGTTGTCGGCTCACTTGCGAGAGTGTGTCATGACGAGGAGCTGATAAAGAGCGCGGTATGCGCGGCGAAAAAGATGCTTGAGGATGATCCGGGACTTACTAAGACCGAAAACGGCGCGATTGCGGAGAGAGTACGGAAAATATCGGAACTTAACCGCAGCACACTCAGCTGAAGGGCGAAACGGAGTAGATATGATAAAGGAAATAATCACACATTCGCCCGACGAGACGGAACGGGTGGGTGCGATGCTTGCCGGACTGCTCGGTACGTCGGGTGAAAAAGCATTCGTGATGCTTTTCGGCGATTTGGGCGCGGGCAAGACTGCGTTTACACGTGGATTTGCATCGATACTGTCGCCGGGAGCAAGGGTGAAAAGCCCGACATATACGATTGTAAATGAATACCGCACGGGCAAAGTGCCGCTGTTCCACTTCGACCTGTACCGCATATCGGATGCGGACGAGCTTGAGGGCATCGGATTCTACGAATACACCGAAAAAGGGCACTGCATACTTGAGTGGAGTGAAAACCTCGGCGGTGAAGAGCCGGACGGCGCGGTCAGAGTAAGAATAGAGAAGCTCGACGGCGACGACCGCAGGATAACGATGGAAATACCCGACAAGGCTGAAGGGAAGCGATAAAATGGTAATACTTGCACTTGACAGTACCGCGCAGACGGCGAGTGCGGCGATAATGTCTGACGGAAAACTAAAGTCGCTTATGACGCTCAATTCCGGCAACACTCACAGCGAGACGCTGCTGCCGATGATAGAAGAACAGCTAAAGCTATTGAAGCTGACACCGAAAGACATCGGCCTGTTCGCGATGTCTGCGGGACCGGGTTCTTTTACAGGAGTGCGGATAGGGGCTGCGACGGTGAAGGGACTTGCATTCGGCACAGGAAAACCGTGCGTCGGCGTATCGACACTTGAGGCACTGGCGAATAATATGACGGCGGTGCGCGGCATCATATGCCCGGTAATGAACGCAAGACGCGGGCAGGTATACAACGCGATATTCACGTCGGACGGAAATGAGGTCAAACGTATCACAGATGATGCGGCGATCCCGCTCAGCGAGCTTGAAGAGATGCTTTCAGGGTACGACGGTGAAATATACTTCACAGGCGACGGATACGACCTTGCGCATGATGCGATCAAACTTGACAGAGTCCGCGAAACGCCTGAGATGCTCAGATATCAGAACGCGCTGTCGGTAGCCCTATGCGCCGAGAAAAAGTATCTTGCAGCGGCGGAGGATGAGCGCATGAAGTTCACCGGCGCGGCAGTAAACCCTGTTTACCTCAGAAAGCCTCAGGCTGAGCGCGAGAGGGAAGAACGCCTTAAGGCTGCGGCGGAAAAGCACTGAAACTACGAAAAAGAAAGCGGGAAATTATTATGGGAACGATAAAAAAGATAGCAATAGCGTGCGATCACGGCGGGATGGAGCTTAAGGCGGAGATAATCAAATACATCCAATCGAAGGGGTATGAGTACACCGACTTCGGTACACATTCGACGGAGAGCTGTGATTATCCCGATTATGCCGTACCTGCGTGTGACGCGGTGCTTGCAGGGGATGATGACGCTGCGATACTCATCTGCGGGACGGGCATCGGAATGAGCCTTGCCGCAAACAAGGTGAAGGGAATCCGCGCGGCGGTCTGCGGTGATACGTTCAGCGCGGAGTATACGAGGAAGCACAATAACGCGAACGCACTGTGTCTCGGCGCACGCGTGATCGGCACGGGACTTGCGCTTGAGATAGTCGAAAAGTTCCTCACGTCGGAATTCGAGGGCGGCCGTCATCAGACGCGCATTGATAAGGTGATGGCAATCGAAAAGCGGGACTGACAGGTTTGCGGTCAAGCACCGAACACGTTTATGAGGTTTGGTAATTCCTGTTCGGCGTATCCTTGTGGCTGAGACTAAAAAACACAGAAACACCCGCATGAAAGAAAAGTGTATCTTTCATGCGGGTGTTTTGCGGTATTATGATGGCAAATGTCCTAGCAAGCAAATACGCTTAATACTAAGGCACTTGTTTCATAACGTTTCTTCATTATCTCCGCACAAACTCCGCCTTGTATATCCTGCATGACCTCGGCTCAAGTCTCGGGCAGTAGAAGTCGTATTTCGGACCGATATGCTCACCCGTGATAACATCCGTAAGGTCAAGACCGTAGCCGCTGTACGCGGGTACGCCGTAATCGTCGAAGTAGACCGGTACCTCAAGCTCATCGTCGCTGAAGTTGAAGTATGAGAGCAGCGCCTTGTTGTTGTCGAGAAGCTTGAGAAAGCCGAGACGGATGTCGTAGTGATAGCGCGCCTTTTCCTCAAAATACAGCGGGCGGCACTCGGGATCCTTGTTGATTGCGATAAGTTCGCGGTTCGTGAGCAGATCGTGGCAGAAGTCGTTCATGTTGCGTATGTCGCCGCCGATCATCAGCGGTGCATTATAGAGACACCACAACGCGAAGTGCATCTGATACTCGCTGTCCGTACATCCGTTATCACGCGCGACGTTGCCGACACCGTGCATTCCGACGACCAGCATGTCGATATCGTTGTAGCAGCCGGGCGCGTTGACCTCGAGCTTGTGATACTGGCTCATCGCGTTGTCGCGGAACGACTCGTATTTGTCAACGATGTCGCCGGTCGAACGGTACATGTGACCGCCGACGGATCTCGTCCATTTCTCCGGCTCATTCTGGCCGACGGAGCAGACGGCATACAGAATGTCACGGCCTGTCGCACGCAGTGCCATACCCATCGTGAGGTATGAATTACGGCAGTCGCCGCAGCCGGGAAAGTGGCAAAGATCGTATTTCAGATAATCGACGCCCCAGTCGGCGAACATCTGCGCGTCCTCGTATTCGTGACCGAAGCTGCCGGGATAACCCGCACAGGTACGTGCACCGGTAGCGGAGTACATGCCGAACTTAAGACCCTTTGAATGGATGTAGTCGCCGATGTACTTCATGCCGTGCGGGAATTTTTCGGGATCGGCGACGATTTTTCCGTCCACACGCTCGCGCAGCGACCAGCAGTCGTCGATTACCACATATTCGTATCCCGCGTCGCGATAGCCCTTTTCCACCATCGCATCCGCAGTTTCAAGAATGAGCTGTTCATTGATGTTTTTACCGAAGGTGTTCCATGAATTCCATCCCATCGGGGGAGTTTTGCCTACCATAAGAGTACCGTCCCGTTTATTTATAGATTTCACCTATATTATACCATCAGGATACGCAAAGTCAATAGAAGAGGGAAATATGTCAAAAACGCTCTACATACAACGTAAATATAAAAGTCGCAATTACTTTCTTGACAATGCGGTAAAAAATGCTATACTGTATTGGTAAAAAAACGGGAACAGGCAAGGAGAACATAATGCCAAAGAGAAAAAAGACGTTGTACACGGTTGCCAACGCCCATCTGGACACGCAGTGGAACTGGACGATACAGGATACTATACGCGACGCGGTGAAAAATACGCTTGAAGGGAACTTCAGACTGCTCGACAAATACCCGCACTACCGCTTTAATTTCGAGGGTGCGTTCCGTTATAAGCTTGCGAAGGAATACTATCCCGACCTGTGCGCGAAAATACAGAAATACGTCGATGAGGGACGCTGGCACTTCGCCGGAAGCTCATGGGACGCATGTGACGCAAATGTGCCGTCAAGTGAGGCGATAATGCGTCAGGTGCTGTACGGCAACGCGTACATGGAGAAGGAATTCGGCATATCGGGCGACGATATCTTTCTGCCCGACTGCTTCGGCTTCAGCGGATCACTTCCGTCGATTGCCGCGCATATGGGACTGGTCGGCTTCTCCACGCAGAAGCTCGTATGGGGCGCGGGTGCACCGCTTTTAAATGATGACGGGACTGTCGCACCGCCGATACCTAACGATAAGCGGGACGAGGGCGACAAGCGTGAGCGCATGGATCTCTGCCGCTGGACGGGACCTGACGGAAACGGCATCACCGCGTCATTCCTCGAGGGCGACTATACATACACATTCAACGCAGGCGGCGATAATACGCCCGTCAACAAGCGCGAGGCATACCTAAAACTCATCGAGCGCAACGAAAAGTGCGCGGGAGTGCCGCTTCGCTCAATGTACTACGGCATCGGCGACTTCGGCGGTGCTCCGCTCGAGGATAGCGTCCGTATGCTTGGGGAAGCGATAAACGATCGTGACGGTGGACTGTATGACATAATTTCGTCCGCGTCAAGCGATATTTTCAACGAGCTGACTGACGAGGAAAAGTCAAAGATACCGAACTACCACGGCAGTCTCCTTATTCCGCACGGCTACGGTGCGATGGTCGCACACACGATATCGAAAAGATGGAACAGACGGTGCGAAATGCTTGCCGATGCAGCGGAAACCGCGTGCAGTATGGCATTGTACTTCGGCGCAGATTATCCTGCCGACCGCCTTACCGAGGCATGGCAGACCTTTCTGTGGCATCAGTTCCACGACGATCTGACGGGAACGTCGATAGGCGACGCGTATACCTTCTCATATAACGACTACATAATTGCACAAAATCGCTTCGCATCGGAGCTTTGCGGAGGCATCGCGTCACTCTCGGGCGCACTTGATACTTCACTCGACGGCACGCCCATCATCGTATACAACCCCGCATCATCCGCGCGGTGCGATATCGCATCAGTCGTCACCGATATTGCCGCGGAGCACGTCAGAGTGTATGATGCAGACGATACGGAGATTCCGTCGTCATGCGAAAAATCGGATGATAAACTCACCGTTCGCTTTGCCGCATCGGTAAAACCCACGAGCGTGACGGTGTATTATCTTCGCACGTCAGATTTACCGTGCGAAAAGAATCCCATGCTTGCGGCATCGTCGGATACCATCGAAAACGAATACCTCCGCGTCAGTGTGAACAGTGACGGTGACATCGCATCTGTATTCGACAAATCGCTCGGACGCGAGCTTCTGTCCGCACCAGTGCATTTCGAGATAATGCAAGACACAATTGACACGGGCTATCCGGCATGGGAATATAAATATGAGGATTTCGCCGAACCGTATGATACGGTGACGGCGACACCGACGGTTACATATTTCGAGAATGCCGCTGCCGTCGGGCTGAATATCACACGTAAATATAAGAATTCGACGTACCGCCAGACGCTGACTCTAGCTCACGGTTCGCACCGCCTTGACGTAGATAACAGTATCGACTGGTTCGAGCATTCGTCGATGCTTCGCGTTGCATTCCCGCTTACGGCAAAGAATCCGACGGCTGTATTTGACCGCGGACTCGGAGCGGAGGAGTTCGGCAACACCAACAGCTACCCGTATTTCCAGTACCTTGTGCATAAGTGGGCGCGCCTTGACGATAAGGACGGCGGCTTCGGTGTTGCGATAATGAACGACTGCAAGTACAGCATGGATAAGCCGGACGATTCAACGCTCCGCCTTACGCTCATACGCACGCCGAAGGGTGAGTTCTCACCGCGTTCATCGCAGGATTACATGGATTTCGGACTGAATTTGTTCCGCTTCTCAATAATGGGCTTGGGCAAGTCGTATAACAGCGTCGCAGCGGAAGCTGAAGCTGTGAATAAGCCGCTATACACATTTATCGCCGATAAGCACAGCGGCGGCATGAGTGAATTTTCTCTCGCGTCCGTGTTCGATGAGGCGCTCGTCCTCCGCTGCATCAAGAAAGAGGAGCGCGGCTACCGCCATGTCATCCGCGTTCAGGAGACTGCGGGACGAGCACACACGGACGCATCGGTACGCTTCGCGTCTGATATCGCTTCGGCGGTGATGATGAACGGCTATGAAAAGGAGATCTCCGATGCCGACTTTAACGGCTGCGAGCTTCACTTTGACATTCAGCCGTACGGTATACGCACATTTGCCGTCAGCCTCACCGCACCGTCGATTGATGCAAGAAAACCCGAATACACCGCACTCTCGCTAAACTTTACGAAGCGCATCACGACAACGAACAATGACCGCGAATCTGCTGAAATAGTCGACGGAATATCGGTTCCGTCGGAGATGTACCGCGAACACTTCACCGCGGGCGGTGTACCGTTTACGCTTGCTCCGGCGGATTCAAATAACGCCGTGGTATGCCGTGGGCAGACGCTTAAGCTGCCGAAGGGCTGCCGCAGAGTGTCCGTACTGTGCGCTTCATCAAAGGTTGACAGGGAAACGTGCTTTACCGTATCGGGACGCAGCGTTAATGTTACCGTGCAGGACTTCGGCGAGAATATCGGCTCATGGGACCTGTTCGCAACTGGCGCACTCCGCATGATAAAGCGTGCCGAGCTTGCCGAGAGCTACACGCATACTCACGATGCCGACGGCGACAGGCTGTACAAATTTGCGAACATTTTCAAATATGACTTTGATACGGACGGCGCATCGGAACTTACGCTGCCGGACGATGAAAATATCATCGTCACCGCCGCCACCGCGCAGATCGGCGGGACAAAGGTGATACCGGCATACCCGCTTTACGACATCGCCGAGCCGTATCCGGAAAAGCTTCACAGGCTGACTGTCGAGGGCGGTCACGGAAGCGGGATGTATCCCGAGGGCAGACCGATAGTGCTGTGGACGACCGATATCGGCGACGGCAGCATGTTCGACGGCTGGGAATGTGACGACGCCCAGATCACCTCCGACGGTATGCGCGCGTTTCTCACTATGGGCGAACATGATATTAAAGTAATCGAGAAGCGTACCTTCGTCGGCGAGAATCTGCTGCTCGGAAACCCAGTCAGCGCAAGTGATTACGTCGCGGGAAGCGAGCCGCATCTTGCACTTGAGGACGGCTATAACAACAGATGGTTCGGAAACACCGATAATAACGGCCACGGCTGGCTTGAGGTCGATCTCGGGGGCGAAAAGACAATATACGGCTGGCAGGTGATTCACGCGAGTGTTCGCGAGAAGCTCGAATATAACACCGCCGACTACCGTCTGGAGTACAGACTGACCGCGGATGAGCCGTGGAAAACAGCCGATAAGGTCGAGGGCAACACGCGCAACCGCTCACTCCGTAAATTCAATCCGGTAAACGCATGCTACATCCGCCTGTACATCACGAAAGCCGCACAGGACGGCGACAGACACTGCCGCATACATCATTTTCAGGTTTACGGAAAGTAAACCAATAATTATTAAAATATTTTAAAGCAAGGCACTGCAATAAAAATGCGGTGCCTTGCTTTGATTATACAATATTTGGACATGATAAGTTAGGTATAATAATATCAAGAGCTGCTGACAGTATATTGTACTAATTACTATAAATCCGACTCGCCGATACTGCTTAGAATTCTCTTATTTTAAATACGACTACAGGAGAAATTATGGAATAAAAATTCTTTTATTGCGGGCATTGCGGAAATATTATCGCAATGGTCAAGTCGAGTGGTGTAGCGGTGATGTGTGATGGCGATGAAGTAGAGGCGGTTTAAGCGTACTGCAATCTGCACGATTTCTGGCAAGTGTGATATCAGAATAATCATGCGGGGAGGGGACATCGGCGGAAGAAATCGGCGGGTGTGTCAGGAAGCTGCCGTATTATAACCGGCGATCGGCTGATGAGATTAAAGCTTATCGAAGAACATTAACGCTCACCGATATCAGAGCACTGCACAACATGAACTTAATAACGAGCCGCGACGGTCTGATACCTGCCGCGGCTCTCTTTATGAAATTTGTGTAAATGAGACTTAGTCACGGTAAGACACACAATCATGTGGTATAATACGAACGAAAGCTGAAAGGAGAAATGCATTTGAGGTATCTGATAACATTTTTAGAGGGATTAATATCATTTATATCACCGTGTATGCTGCCGATGCTTCCTCTGTATATCTCCTACTTTGCGGGAGGCGCAGTCAAAAAGCATAAAACGTTTCTTCGCGCCGTAAGTTTTATCACGGGATTTACGCTGGTGTTCACACTGCTCGGACTGTTCGCGGGAACGCTCGGTTCATTCCTGACGAGGTATCAGGCGGCGGTCAACATCGTCAGCGGACTTCTTGTGATGGCATTCGGACTGTCGTATCTTGAGGTGATAAGGCTTCCGTTCCTTAAAGGAATGTCCGGCGGTCGGGAGATCAAAAGCGTGTTTTCCGCATTCCTGTTCGGCGTAATCTATTCCGTAAGCTTGACGCCGTGCGTAGGAGCGTTTCTCGGCTCGGCGCTGATGATGGCATCCACAT
>CAZMRH010000047.1:0-12483 GCA_964568705.1 uncultured Lachnospiraceae bacterium | reverse complement strand
AACACGCGGAGAGCGTGCTTTTGACTGAGCAGGTGAGCCTTCGCTTTCAGCTTCCCCAGAAGGGGGCTTCGGGGGAAAGCCTTCCCCCTGAACGGCTTTTGGTTACTTTTCTCCGCAGAAAAGTAACAAGAAAAAACCCGTTATGGGTATTCGCAAAGTATCGCTATAAGCTAAACAGGTTGGTGTCCGAACAATTTCTACAGACTATCGCATAGCTGACAGCATCATAGCTTACAGCTATACTGCAATCGCCTGTACACCCGACGGGCGCTGTCACATCAATAAAATGAGTGATTTATGTGGTTTTCAACCATGTATGCCTCCGCGTCGGAGTCCCTTTTTACATCGACCGTGACGCTCGCCGGATCGAACACGCTCTCACCGAAGGTCACCACAGATTCGGGTATCTTCACGTTGTCAAGCACCGTGCAGCCCGCGAACGCATTGTTGCCGATCTCCGTCAGCATGTCGGGCAGCGTGACAGTTGCAAGTGAAGAGCAGTTCGTAAATGAATGCTCGCCGATGTAGGTCACACCGTCGGGGATGTCCATTTCCGAAAGAGATGAACAGCTTCCGAAGGTGTACCCTTCGATTCTTGCCACCTTCGGCGGTATGCAAAATGACTTCAGCGCCGAGCAGCCCGCGAACGCGTAGCCGCCGATTGTCGCGACGGTATCGGGAAGTACGGCTTCTTCAAGCGATGTGCAGTTTGTGAATATATATTCGGGCAGCGCCGTCACCGTGTTCGGCAGACTGACCGACTTAAGCGCGGAGCATGTGTAGAATGCGCCCTTACCGATATCGCGCAGCGTCGATGACAGTATGACCGTTTTAAGTGAAGTGCAGCTCTGGAACGCCCCCTCGCCGAGCGAGGTGACGCTGTCCGGCATAGTAATCTCACCGAGCGCCGAGCATTCGCAGAACGCGTAATTGCCGATGGTCTTTAGCGACTTCGGCAGAGTGACCGCCGAAAGCGCTGCGCAGCTCGAATAGACATACTGACCGAGCTCCGTCACGCCGTCAGGTATCTCGGCGGACGTAAGCACGGTGCAGTTTGCGAAAGCGAACGGCTTCAGCTCGCGCAGCCCTGTACCGAAATGCACGTCTTTGAGCGCTTCGCAGTAGTAGAACGCGCCCTCTCCGACTGTCGTAAGTCCGTCGGGCAGTGTGACAGAAGTGAGTGAGACGGTGTAGGTGAACGCGCCCGTACCGATCTCGGCAATGCTGTCGGGTATGGTGTAATTCTCAGCCGGTGCGCCGCACGGGTACTGGATGAGCTTCGTTTCGTCCTTATTCATCAGCACGCCTTCGATCGAGGTGTAGTGCGTGTTTGCTCTGTCGACCGTGATCTCCGTCATCGACGTGCAGCCGAGGAACACACTGTCGCCCATCGCCTCAAGGCTTGCCGGAATGTTGACCGATTTAAGCGCCGCGCATGAGCCGAACGCGCTTGTGCCGATGTACAGCACGGTGTCGGGAAGCGTAACGGTGTAAAGTCCGGCGCAGGAGTAGAACAGCTTCGCACCGATGTCGGTGACGGTCAGACCGCCAACCTTATCGGGCAGTACGGCGTTATTGTCAGTGCCGAAGTACGACGTAAGTCTCGCCGTGCCGTCGTCGAATTCCGTATAGATATAGTCGCCATCGGCCTTATCGGTTGAGACGGGGGATGCGCCGCGGTAGTTTGTTTCGGAATCCACAACAGACGCGGTAGTTTCGGCCGATGAGTCGGTCGACTGCGTGTCGGCTGATGTATCCGGGGTGCTGCAGGCTACAAGTACCGTCGCCGCCGCGATGATTAGGCAGATGAGTGAAATCAGCTTTGCTTTCATTATTATATCTCCGTATTCAGGATTTAATCGGGATCGGGCATGCCGTTTTCGTCGGATACATCGGCATCGCTCTTAACGTCGGACTTTTTGCTGTCGTCCTTATCGTCGGGCTTCGCGTCCTTATCCTTATCGTCAGGCTTATCACCCTTGTTTTTATCGTCGGACTTTGCGCTCTTGTCGTCCGGCTTATCCTTATTCTTCGCCGCCGCCTTCTCGCGCGTTTTTTCCTCCGTGCGCGCCTTTACCTCAGCCTTCTCACGCGCTTTAGCCTCGGCAATCGCCGCCGCATCGGGCTTTATACCCGCGTCGATCACGGCGCGCTCAAGTATGCGGTTGGCGTAAAGCCTGACACACAGCGCACGAAGCGCCGAGCAGATCACGGGATCGCCGTCCGCCTGATTTACCGCGTCGGGTGACGCGGGAGGAGCAATGCTCATCGTGTACAGCGTATCGCCGAACAGATCATATGCCGTGGGCATGTCGGAAAGGTGCGCAAGGTACGCCAGGAAGTCGCCGATCTCGGTTATGCTGAAAATTTTCTTCATCAGGAATATGATGATAAGCTGCGCCATCTGAGTACGGTCGTACTTTTTTTTCTGAGGGGAGGCGATCAGCTTCTGCTTGACGTAGTTGTTGACCATCGTCGCGGTGATGGACTTTTCGTCGTCAGCACCGAAGCACTGCGACAGCTTGCGTGAGATGAAACCGACGACCTGATCCATGTACAGCTCGATTTCGGGAAGCTCATCCCACGTGGGTATGCGGATTGGGATAAATATTTCGGAAGTGTTCATATGCGATCCTTTCGTGAGGGGATTCGGGGGTACGCGGCCTTTTTGAAAAAAGGCCTGGCGAAAAACCTTCAAAAGGGGTTACTCAGACAAAGCACAGGGATAAGCGTCAGGAATAAATTAATCATTCACCGACGCACGAATGTATGCCGTGCTTCTGACTGAGCGGCTGCCGCTACTTTTCTCCGCAGAAAAGTAACAAGGAAAAATTCGTCATGGGTATATACAAAGTTACGCATTAAGCAAAGCGGGTTGTTGGCCGAACAGTTTTCGCAAACGTCACGTTGGAAACAGGACCTACCTCCGCGGCACATTTATGTCCGCTTGAATAATTCCCGTCCTTTTAATATACAATAAATATATCACATTTTCGTGAACTTGTCAAATATTTTTGTATCCCCCTTGACAAAGCAAAAGAAATGCGGTAACATAGTATTGAAAACCAGATGACGCAATAAGAGATATACCGTCACGGGAGGTTGAATATTATGAGATCCACTTATATTTTCGGCGATTCGATAATGAAGGGTGTCATGTTCGACAGCGCGTCGGGGCGTTATTCGATGAATCCGAAGCTGTCGGATGAGCTGCGCGAATCGTGCGGCGCGGACATAATCAACAAGTCAAACTTCGGCTGTACGGTGACGAAGGGTGAAGCACGCATTGAAGCGACGCTTGCACGCGGTGTTGCCGCAGAATGCGCGATAATCGAGTACGGCGGCAACGACAGCGACTTCAAATGGGCGGAGATTGCCGAGTCGCCGGATACGGAGCATCTGCCGAATACGCCGCTTGAGAGCTTCAAGCAGACGTACCGCGAAATAATCGGGAAAATCAAAGCGGCGGGGATAACGCCTGTCGTGATGACGCTGCCGCCGATCGACGCCGAGCGGTACTTCGCGCGCATCGTCTCGCTCGGAAGTCAGGGCGATAAAATATTGAAGTGGCTCGGCGACGTGCAGATGATCTACCGCTTTCAGGAGATGTACTCGGCTGCGGCCGCATCGGTCGCGTCCGGCATGGGTGTACTTGTCGCGGACGTGCGCTCGTGCTTCCTCGACAAACATAACTACCGTTCGCTCATGTGCGATGACGGCATCCATCCGAATGAGGCGGGACAAGCGCTCATCTGTGAGGCGGTCGGCGCGTCCCTTCGTGCAATGGCGTGACGCAGAACTGCACGGATAAATGATTAAACAAGCGGCGCGGATCACTCCCCTCGGGGTCAGAGTGATTCGCGCCGTACTTTTGCTCGCGGGAACATGCCCGCTGCTATTATAGTATATTCCCCGCGGCGGTTTTTGATTCACTTGCCGCGACTTTTTTTGACCTTTGTGTCGCCGCCTCGTCTGCCGCCTGACGTATCCGCGCGGCGTATGTCAGACTTTGCGGACCTTGCGGAATTTATCGGTTTATCGGGCTTCACACCGGATTTCGCATGTGTGTTATTGCGCTTGTCATCACGCGGTGCGCGTGTGTTATTGCGCTTGTCATCACGCGGTGCGCGTGAGTTATTCGGCTTGTCATCACGCGATGTGCGTGTGCCGGACTTGTTCGCACCGTCCGTCCGCCCGCCGCTCTTCCCGCTTGACTTCACGCCCGGTTTCGCACGTCCGCCCGGGTTACCCACATTTGCGTCAGTGTGACCGACGCGTCCGTCCGGCTTTACAAGGCAGTCTGCCGTGTACCCGATAAGGTCGCCTCTGCCGCACCTCTCAAGCGCCTCGCGCACCATGTTACGGTTCTGCGGGCGGCGGTACTGGAGAAGTGCGCGCTGGAGCTGCTTTTCGTGATAATCGGTCGGGGTGTAGATCTTCTTCATCGTGAACGGGTCGATACCCGTGTAGTACATCACCGTCGATGCGGTTCCCGGTGTCGGATAGAAGTCCTGCACCTGCTCGGGCGCAAGTCCGATTTCCTTTGTATAGAGCGCAAGCGCGACCGCGTCCTCAAGTGTCGAGCCGGGGTGACTTGACATGAGGTACGGCACAAGGTACTGCTTTAATCCGGCTTCCTCCGTGAGGGCGAGGAATTTCTCCCTGAACGCTTCATAAACGTCGATATCCGGCTTGCCCATATGCATAAGTACGCGGCTTGAGCAGTGCTCCGGCGCGACCTTGAGCTGACCGCTGACGTGGTCGCGCACGAGTTTTCTGAAGAATTCGTCGCTTTTGTCGCACATGAGGTAGTCGAAGCGGATGCCTGAGCGGATGAACACCTTCTTCACGCCGGGGACTGCTTCGATTTGCTTCAGCAGCTCGATATACTCGCTGTGGTCGGCGACGAGATTCGGACAGGGCTTCGGAACAAGACACCGCCTTGACTGACACACGCCGTCGCGAAGCTGCTTCTTGCACGCAGGCTCGCGGAAGTTTGCCGTAGGGCCGCCGACATCGTGGATGTAGCCCTTAAAATCGGGAAGGGACGCCAGCAGCTCCGCTTCACGGACGACCGATTCGATACTTCGGCTGCGCACACTTCTTCCCTGATGGAACGCGAGTGCGCAGAAGTTGCAGCCGCCGAAGCAGCCGCGGTTATGCGTGATGGAGAAGCGAACTTCTTTTATCGCGGGTACGCCACCGTCCGCCTCGTACATCGGATGATACGTCCTCGCATACGGCAGAGCGTATACGCGGTCAAGCTCATCGCGCTCGAGCGGCGGCATGGGCGGATTCTGTACGAGCATGCGCTCACCGTAGTATTCGACGAGCGCGCGCCCGTTTATCGCGTCGTTATTCTTATACTGGAGCGCGAACGCTTCGGCATACGCGCGTTTATCTTCTTTAAGAACATCGTAGTCGTATCCGACCGGCTCACCGTCCGAGTATCCTGCGGCGCACTCGAAGTATATCTTTTCACCGCGCTTACACAGATACACCGTACCGCGCACGTCGCGTATCTTTTTGACGGGTACGCCGCGGTCGAGAAGCTCCGCTATGCGCAGTATCGACTTCTCGCCCATGCCGTATGAGAGTATATCGGCACGCGCGTCCAGCAGTACCGAGCGGCGCACTTTATCAGTCCAGTAATCGTAGTGAGCGAAGCGGCGGAGTGACGCCTCAAGTCCGCCGATTATGACGGGCACGTCGCCGTACGCCTCGCGGATGCGGTTGCAGTAGACGATGACCGCGCGGTCGGGGCGGAATCCCGATTTGCCGCCGGGCGAGTAGTAGTCGTCACTGCGGCGTTTCTTCGCGGCGGTATAGTGTGCGACCATCGAGTCGATGTTGCCGGACGAAACGAGGAACCCGAGTCTGGGCTTTCCGAAGCGCATGAAGTCGGACGTGTCCTCCCATCTCGGCTGGCACAGCATCGCGACTGTGAAGCCCGCGTTCTGAAGTACGCGCGATATTATCGCCGCGCCGAACGACGGGTGATCGACATATGCGTCGCCGCATACATATACGAAGTCCGGCACATCGCAGCCGAGTGCGCGAACTTCTTCGGGGGTTACAGGTAAAAACTCATTCATAATTATCTCCTATGGGTGCGGGGTACGCGGGGTACGCGGCTTTTCTGAAGAAAAGCCTGGCAAAAGACTTTCATCACGGGGTTATCAAAACAAAGTACACATAAAGCGTCAGGATTATGACGTATGACTGCGTGGGTAACGGGGGCTCAATCATCCCGCCCGATTATCTCTGCGAGTCTGTCATAGTATTCTTTTTTGAAGCTGTCACCGAGAGGCGGCAGGCCGCCGCGGTCAAGCACCGCGCGCGTCATATCCGAAAGACCGGTCATATCGCGGCAGATTGTGATGTAGCCGTCGTACTCCGGACGCTCCGTGAACCACTCAAGTCCCGACGACAGCTTGTGATCCGACGTCTCGAGCACGATGACGGGGACCCCCGCCGCAAGCGCGAATATCATGCCGTGGTACCTGTCGGTCACGATGACACGGTAACGAGCGAACTGTGCGATCTTGCCGCAGACGTATTTCTCGCGGTCGCGGCGCACCGCCCTGTGATGAGCGTCGGCATTCGTGTCGGTCACGTCCACGTGGTCAAACGCCGACAGATCATTGACGATACGTCCGCGGTCACCGTCCGTTATCACCGATTCGCGGTCGCTTCTCACGCAAAGGAGAATTCCCGCGTGCTCACCGGGCGGGGAGAACCGACCGCTCCCGATGAGAGTGGTCACGATATCGGGGAACAGCGTCACGCGGCATTTATCGGGTATAAACGATTTCGCGTCACCGTATGATACGCCGTCACGTGCGAGGAACAGCACGTCGTTATCACTTCTCTCATACGCGGCGGCGCATTTTTTCTTTTCGTCCGCGTCGCGGAAGTACACTGTCTGCGGCATTACCGTGATGCGGCGGTGATGCAGCAGCTCAAGCGCGCGGCGGTGCATTTTTTCCTCGAATAAGTACAGATCGGTCGTGTTGTAGCCGCTCTGGAAGAATATCATGTCGCGCGCAGTTGACTTATCCGCTACCTCGCGCAGCAGCCTGTACCCGCCGTACTCAAGCTCGGCTGACGAAAACTGACGCACGGTAAGAAGCGGATAATTCTCTGCGATCCACTCGCAAGTGCACATGCTCTGCGCCTGATCGCCGAGATTCGGATGTGAGGGTATGCCGAGGAGATACGCAGAATCATTCTTCGACAGCCTTACCGAAATTTTATATTTCAGGCATATGAGCCTGTTGAATATACCGTGAAGCGCCGCTATCGCCACGTTATCACTTCCTTTTGATTATCATGTCGCGGATCTCATGCCGCTCACTTCTGTTGAACAGAATGATTATATTAACGCACGTTCCGACTGCCGCGACTGCCGCGGAGCCGATAAAGAAGCGTGTCCAGCTGTCGATGCTTACAAATGCGCCGAGGGTCGCCGCAAGTCCCGAGATGACGAGCGTCGCGAGGATGCCGCGCAGTATGTCGCGGTAGAAGACGTTCCACTTCTGACCGAGACAGCGCGCGCCGTAAGGTATGATGATTAAGATGTTTTTAAGTATGATTATCGCAGAGCTTACTCCCGCGACGGCGAATACGCCGAGCTCCGTCGTGTTTAAGAGGATGAACACGACGATGACGTTGAGCACGCCCGACGCGACAAGCACGATCGAATTGAGCTTCAGCTTATTCGTGACGGTGAAGATGTTGAATATAGTGTTTACCGAACCTGATATTATTATCGGAAGTATCGTGAACACCGACAGTATCTGTAAAAGCTCTGCGTCCTCACCGGGCACCCACAGACGGAAAAACTGTGTGCCGAATGCGAACAGAAGCCCGAGCGGTATGCCCATGATGAGCGCGAGGAGTTTAATTGATTTATTGAGAAGCCGGACAAGACCCACAGTATCTCCGACGGCGTACAGCCTTGTGAAATCGGGGACGAATACGCTCGCGACGATGCCGATGATGCTCTGGATGAGAAGCGGGACTGTTTTCGCGATTGACAGAAGCCCCATAGTGTTCGAGTCGATGAACAGGTTGCATATGAGCAGGTCAAGACCGTCTGTGAGTATCTGACCGAGCCGCGTCATCACGTTCCATATGCCCGCCGACACAAGCTCGCGCACCGCATCGAAGTCAAAGCGGGCGGTACTGTGACGGAATTCCGGTGTCAGCTTGCCCGTATACGCGATGTTGAACACCGCGCAGAACGCCGTCATCACGAGCGCGGCAAGTCCGACATACCAGACTGACGGCGTGAGGCAGGCGAACAGCAGCACAAGTACCGCGACCTTGAGCACGTTGCCGATAACGTCGCGGTATGACTGGAGATACAGGGTGTTGGTCGTGAAGAAGCAGATACTGTATATGCTTGAGAAAAGCGAAATGGCGTAGTTGACGATGAGGAGGATGAATAAAAGCCTTACGTCGGTCACTATTTCCGCGGGAATGTTTATTATCTTATCAAGCAGAGCGACCGCGGGGATGACAGGTACGACGAGCACCGCGCTCAGACATGCGTTCGAGATCAGCACCGACTTGAAGTAGACGTTCGCGCGGTCCGTATTGCCGCGCTTTATTTCGATCATGATGAAGCGGGATGCCATTGAGTTGAGTGCGATGGAGATAAGGCTGATATACTGGATGATGTTGTTACCGAGTGTGATGAAGCCGTTGGCGGACGCGCCGATGTTCTCAACGATATACGGGGTCAGGAAAAAGCTGATCGCCATATTAATCCCGAAGGATATAATGTTGGCGATCAGGTTTCTGGCTATTGTTTTTTTCATGTTGTAAGCCATACTTTTCCGACCTTGAAATTGTATTTTTAATGAATTTCCGGGAGTCTGCGTAAAGTGTGCTTATCTTATCCGCGCGAGCGTCGCAATCCCCTCCGATACCGCGTCGGCGACAGCGTCCGCCTCATCCGGAGTATTCGTGTACGACAGGCTCAGTCTGAGCGAGCAGTCCGCGTCGGCATCCGTCAGACCGAACGCGTGGAGCGGACGGCTGACACCCTTGCCGTGAGTGGAGCATGCCGACCCGGCCGACACGCATATGCCGCGTCCCGACAGAAAGTTGAGCATGACCTCGCTCTTTATTCCGGGTATGGTGATGTTGAGTATATTGTCGGCGGCGACGGGGGGGATATTCATGCGAATGCCGTCCGTGTCAGAAAACCTGCGTACAAGCTCATCGCGAACCGCACGTATCGCCGCGCATCTTTCGTCAAAGTGATTCATCCCTTCTCCGACCGCCGCGCCGAACGCCGCAATCGCGGGTACGTTCTCCGTGCCGGATCTGAAGCTTTCTTCCTGCCCGCCGCCGAAGATGTACGGAACGAGCTTCTTTGCGGTGATTATCTTCTGCGATACGGCAAGCGCACCGGCTCCTTTCGGCGCATAGACCTTGTGTGAGCTTACCGAGATCATGTCCGCGCCGAGCATCGACAGTGTGATTTTCCGTTTCATATATCCCTGAACGCAGTCGCTGTGGATGACCGCGTCGGGATTGCTTTTCCTGATTATTTCAGCCGCGCGCTTCACGTCGTATACCGCGCCCGTCTCGTTGTTGACGAGCATGAGGGAGGCGATAATCACGTTGCCGGATTCCGACGCACGCCGCACCGTGTCCATGTCGAGCGCACCTCCGCGAGTCGGTATGCGAACTACCGTAAATCCGTCATCCTCAAGATGTACCGCGCATTTTTCGACCGACGAGTGTTCGCCCTCGGTGATGATGACTTTTCCTCGTGTGCCGCCCTTCTCATGGCGCACCTTCGAGTACACCGTGCCGAACAAGGCGAGATTGTTAGCCTCCGTCCCGCAGGAGGTGAAGATGACTTTGCCCTCCGCGCGCTTTATGCCGAGGGAGGCGGCGACTGTCGTGCGCGCATCGTCCAGCATATGCCGCGCCGCGCCTCCCGCGAAATGCACCGACGACGGATTGCCGTACGTGTTGGTCAGCGCCTCGTTCATCTTCGCGAGCGCCGCACCGCACGGCTTCGTCGTTGCGCTGTTGTCAAAATATATCATTTCCGATTACTTCCCGATTTGCTTATTATTTTTGTATGCTCTTACCTATCACCATGCCGAAAAGCATTCCGAAGCAGAGGCCGTAGGTCAGCGCGACCGAGCCGAAGCGACCCATGAACGACGTGCCTATCGCGACACCGATGCACATGCCCAGCGACATGCCCTCTGACATGTAGTCCTCGCCGTCGCCGTCATCGTCCGTGCCCGTATCTCCGTCATCATCCGTGTCATTATCGCCCGCGGTGTCATTATCGTAAGTATCGTCGGCGCTGTCGTATTTGCTGCTGTCCTTGCCGATGTCACGTGACTTCTTCGCGGATTTCTTCACATATCCCGCCGCGATGAGCGCAATCGCCGCGCCTATCGCTATCCAAGGCAGAGCCGCCGTAATAAAGTCGATCATATATTCCTCCGTGTCTCTTATAAAAGCTCGTCGATGAGTACGCCGTGATGCATCACCTTCGCATAGCGGAAGCCGCAGTCCTTCGCGATACCCGCCGCGATGTCAAATCCCGCTCCGAGAGTTTCTGCCTTGTGACTGTCGCTTGACAGCACAATCTCACCGCCCGCCTGCTTCAGTTCACGGAGCAGAAACGGTGCGAGATACGGCTCATCTCGCAGATTCCGGTAGAGCGGCGCGGTGTTTATCTCAAAAGGAATGTGTGCCTTCGCCGCATACCTGAGCGCGTCGACCGCCGCATCGGTGTATCGCGGCGAAGTCTCATCAAAGTATCTCCTGCCGTTCATCCCGTTGAATTTTTTGACAAGGTCAAAGTGACCGATTATCGTCGGGTGAAGCACCTCGGGAATTTTCGCGGCAGACTCAAAGTACACGCGGCAGTATTCGTACCAGTCACCGCCGAAGTGATCGCGCACCGCCGCCTCAACCTCCGGCTCGCCGCAGTCGACCGTGATCATCGCGCCGTCGTGCATAATGCAGTGCGTCGAGCCTATCACATAGTCGTATTCGTCGGACAGCGGCTCGGCGAACAGGTCACGCTCCGTACCGAGGTATATTTCGATTCTGTCGCGGTACTTCTCGCGAAGCGCGAGTATCTCGCGGCGGTAAAGAGCTGTCGATTCGGGCGTGAGGCATTCGCCCTCGTCGCGGCTGAAGTACGAGTGGCTTGAAAAGCCGAGCGATTCGTACCCGAGCTCCAGTGCGCGGCGGACAGTATCCTCAGCCGGACTTTTGCCGTCGCAGTAAGTCGTGTGTGTGTGCAGATTTGATTTAATCATTACAGCTCCGTTTTGCATTTTACGGTTTTCCTGTCGATGATGTGGCGGCTCTCAAGCTCTCGCTTTACGTCGTCCGCCGATATGTCAAGCTCCGCCATCAGGACGAGTATGTGATACGCGAGGTCGCCTATCTCGCAGACGGTTTCGTTTTTATCAAGCGCCTTGCCGGCGATAATCACGTCAGTCGCTTCCTCGCCGATCCTTTTGAGAATTTTGTCAACACCTTTGTGAAACAGGTATGATGTATACGAGCCTTCAACCGCGCTTTCCTTTCTCGTAAGTATGAGCGAGAGAAGCGATTCAAGCGTGAAGCCGCCGTCCGTACTCATCGTGAAGGACTTGGCGGGGGCGGCGGGGGTGTTCTCTCCCACCGACGGAAGCGTGAACGAATCAACCGTCGCGACATCGGGGACAGGGGCGGAAGAAAGGCGGGTGTCAATTGATTTACTGTCCGAGGTATCGGTGACAGGTGCGAGGGTGACAGGTGCGGTTACGTTGTCCGAATTGTCGGCTTTCAGCGTTTCGGCGGGTGCGTGTTTAATTGTTTCGGCTTTTTCACGTCTGTTGAGAATGGCGCGCATCTCATCCGAAATGTAGACGGGGTTGAAGAAGCAGGAGTCCGCGCCTGTGTGACAGACGGGGCCGTCGCGCTCAACCAGCACAAGAAGCGAATCTTTATTGCAGTCGGCGATGATTTCGCGCACCTTCAGCAGGTGACCGCTGTGTTCGCCCTTTTCCCTGATTCTGCCGAGCCTGCTCGACCAGAATTTTGCGATGCCGTCGTCGATGCTTTGCTCAAGGCAGTCACGGTTCATGAATCCGTGCATCAGCACCTCCTTGGTTTTCCAATCCGTGACAATCGCAGGCATAAGTCCGCGGCTGTTATATCTCAGCGTATCCGTATCCATAGTATCACCGTCAGTATCCGCCATTTTAGGCTGTGTTTTTATAATTTTAACACGTTTCACGAAAATTCGCAAGAGGTAAATGATGAATATATTACCGCTTGCTGAAAATCATCAAATATGATAGAATAATGGTGGACAATTATACGGGGGTCTGCCGCTGCCCGAACAATACCCACAGACGAATGTGACGCTTACTCCGAATGCGATAGCACGCAGACGTGCGCGGACAGGTCACCGAAACCGACCCCAGTATCGAAGTCAAAACA
>CAZMRH010000046.1:0-12551 GCA_964568705.1 uncultured Lachnospiraceae bacterium | reverse complement strand
CTGTTCATGCGGTACTCCGCACGCGATAAGAACGTGCGACGGCTCAAGGCTGTTCGATGAGCATGCCGAGCCTGTGGACGCGCATATTCCCGCCATATCGAGGAGCAGCAGCATGCTTTCGCCCTCGATGTATCTGAAACCGATGTTTACGTTGCCCGGCAGTCTGTCCGTCGGATGACCGTTGAGCCTTGAATACGGTATCTTCATCGTCAGCTCATGAATGAGCTTGTCCCTCATCCCGATGAGGTGCGGCATCTCGCCCATACGTTTTTGTGATAATTCGATTGCCTTGGCAAGTCCCGCAATGTACGGGATGTTTTCCGTGCCGCCGCGTCTGCCCATCTCCTGACCGCCGCCGTCAACAAAGCGCGTGAGCTTCGTTCCGCGTCTGATGTACAGTGCGCCGATACCCTTCGGTGCGTGCAGCTTGTGACCGGACAGCGACAGCATGTCAACGCCCATGTCGTTCACGTTTACCGGGATCGTGCCGACTGCTTGTACAGCGTCGGTGAACATATACGCGCCACGGCTGTGTGCGATTTCCGTTATCTCCGCGATCGGCTGTATCGTGCCGATCTCGTTGTTCGCCGTCATTATCGCGACCACTGCGGTGTCGTCGTCGATAGCATCCTTTATCTGATCCACCCTCACACGTCCGTACTCGTCAACGTCGCAGTACGTTACGCGGCATCCGTCCTTTTCAAGCGATTCGCAGGTATGCAGTACCGCCGGATGCTCGATTTTCATCGTGATTACGTGACGCTTGCCGGTTGCCCTGACCGCGCCCTTTATCGCCCAGTTGTCCGACTCCGTGCCGCAGGACGTGAAGAACAGCTCATTTGACGCCGCTCCCAGTGCCGATGCCACAGTCTCACGGCTGTCGCGAAGTATATGGAACGCCTCCATGCCCTTCTGATGCTGGCTTGACGGATTGCCCCAGAATTTCTCGAAGCAGGGCAGCATCGCCGCCGTCACCTCGGGCGCAACTGACGTGGTCGCCGCGTTGTCGGCATATACAAATCTATTTATATTACTCAATGTCATTCATCTCCTGTAAAATTCTGCAAATATCTTATACTCTTTTATTGTATACCCTTTTTTCGATTATTTCAATATGCACGCTACATAGCTTTTGATGGGAGATGTTAATTTTTAATGAACCACACATTTTCACCCGACAAATCGGCGCGGCAGGCTTCCCGTCAGTATTGACAAATGCAGATGTAAGTCCTATAATTAATATGCCGAATAACGGCAAATCAAGCGGACTGAAAGGATACTGCTATGTATTATATCGGAATTGACATGGGCGGCACGAATCTTGCCGGAGGAGTAGTTGACGAAAACTATAATATTATAAAGAAGATGAGCGTACCGACGAATGCTAAGCGCGGCGCAGATGAGATCACGGCGGACATCGCCGCAATTTGCCGCTCCCTTGCGGAATCGGTGGGCGTGACGATTGATGATATCGGTCACATCGGTATCGCAACACCGGGCAGCGCGAGGTGCGACACGGGCGAGATACTGTACGCGAACAATCTGCCGTTCGTGAATTACAACATGGAAAAGAAGCTGTCGGCGGCGCTCAAGACCGACAAGCGCGTATATATAGAAAATGACGCGAACGCGGCGGCAAAGGCTGAATCGGTAGCGGGTGCGGCTAAGGGCGCGAGATTTTCAGTGATGATCACGCTCGGCACAGGCGTCGGCGGCGGAATCATCATCGATGACAAGGTCTACTCCGGCTTCAACTACGCGGGTGCGGAGCTCGGGCACATCGTCATCGAGAAGGACGGCAGACAGTGCTCATGCGGCAGACGCGGGTGCTGGGAGACTTATTCGTCGGCGACGGGACTTGTCAGAACAACACGTGATAAGCTCGAGGACTGCCGCAAGATCGGCCGTGCGACACTCATGGAGGAGCTTATCGGCGGAGATATGACGCGCATTTCCGGCAAGACGGCGTTCGCGGCAATGAGACGCGGTGACGCGGCGGCGGCAGAGGTGGTCGGCGAGTACATCGACTGTCTTGCATGCGGCCTTGTCAATATTATCAACATATTCCAGCCGGATATTCTCTCCATCGGCGGAGGAATCAGCAACGAAGGCGACTATTTCCTGAACATGCTCCCCTCGAAGGTGTTTGCAGAGACTTACTCCAGAGGCGATACGCCGCAGACGAAGCTCGTCCTCGCAAAGCTCAAGAACGACGCCGGAATCATCGGCGCTGCGGCACTCGGGATGTAAGAGGTTACGGGTTTTCCCACGACGGACGGAATTCCGACGGAAGAAAGACGCGTTGACTTTGTCATGCGGGGATGCGATGCGAGGGACCTATCCCTCGCGCTCCCGGTTAGGGCTGACAGGGATATGGTACGGCGATAATCGTAAGGAATAAAACTAATGTCTGCCTTTTTTGACGACAATAAAATTAACTGACTTTGTATATACACTTTCCCCCGCTTTTCTCAGAAAAGCGGGCGGATTTTTAAAGCAGAGCTTTATATTGCTATTTGGCGGCAGCGAAATTATATGCAGAGAAGAAGTTCGGAGGCGGAGCCTCTGACCGCATACCGAAGTATGTAAAAACCCCTTTATTAACCTATATTCAAAACGGAGATAATACAAGTGAATATTTCGAACGAGCTGCGCTTGCTCGGCAAAGAGGCGGAAAACAAACTATCAGACATTTTTTACGATATAGACGATATATCGCGTACCTGCACCGAATGTGTGCTTGACGTATTCCGTGAGGAACGCGTGTCGGAGGCGATGTTCGCACCGTCGACCGGCTACGGTTACGGTGACGCGGGACGTGATGCCGTTGACCGCATCACCGCGAAGATATTCGGCGGCGAGGCTGGCTTCATGCGCACATCGATAGTCAGCGGCACACACGCGATTACGATCGGGCTGTTCGGACTGCTCCGCCCGGGCGACACAATGCTCTCGATAACCGGAACACCGTACGATACTCTCCACAGCGTCATCGGACTTGAGGGAAAACCCGGCGACGGCTCGCTTATCGACTTCGGCGTAACCTACGACGAGGCAGACTTCACCGCTGATGAAAAATTCGACTTTCCCACGATAGGTGAGAGGATTGACCGCATCGGTGACAGCCTTAAGATCGTATACCTCCAGCGCTCGAAGGGGTACGCGCACCGCCCGACGCTGACCTTCGCAGAGATAAAGGAAGCAGTCGAATTCGTCCGCGCAAGAGTGCATCATAAAGTGTTCGTCGTGCTTGACAACTGCTACGGTGAATTCACCGAGCGCCAGCGTCCGCTTGATACGGGGCTTGACATGATAATCGGCTCGCTCATCAAGAATCCCGGCGGCGGAATGGCGGACTGCGGCGGATATATCGCGGGAACCGAGGAAGCCGTCAGACTTGCGTCATTCAGGCTTACCTGCCCCGGAATGGGCTGCGAGCTGGGCGCGTCACTCGGTCAGAACCGCAACCTCATACGCGGACTGTTCTACGCGCCTCATACAGTCGCACAGGCGATGAAAACCGCGCACTTCGCGGCGTTCATCTTCGATGCGCTCGGATACGACGTGTACCCGATGCCGCTCGAACGCCGTGCCGATATAATCCAGACGGTCACATGCGGCACCCCCGAGGGGCTTGTCGGCTTCTGCCGCGGCATACAGTCCGCATCCCCTGTTGACGCATATGTGTCACCCGAGCCGTGGGACATGCCGGGATATGCGGATAAGGTCGTGATGGCGGCGGGAACATTTGTCGGCGGTGCATCGATCGAGCTGTCGGCGGACGGGCCTCTCCGCGCACCGTATACCGCATATCTACAGGGCGGACTGACGTTTGAATCGGCGCGCCTCGGCATACTTTCTGCTGCACAGCAGATGACGGAAGCTCATGGTAAAAGATAAATTCGGCTCAGTCCGGAGGAAAATATGACAGAGCATTTGTTTGAAACAGTCGCCGCTGTCTCGACACCGCGAGGTAAGGGCGGCGTGGCGATGATACGGATAAGCGGCGGCGACACGGCGGCGGTATGCGATAAGTGCTTCCGTGCGAAGTCCGGCAGGCTTACCGCTGAAATCGGTGCGCGGCGCGCAGCCTTCGGCGAGATACATGACGGCGCGCGCGTCATCGACACGGGGATTCTGACGTACTACGAGTCACCTCATTCTTACACGGGCGAAGACATGGCCGAAATCACCTGTCACGGCGGCGTTTATGTGACGCGGTGCGTGCTTGAGGCAGTGCTTCGCGCGGGTGCGGTGATGGCGGACGCGGGTGACTTTACGCGCCGCGCGTTCATTAACGGCAAGCTGACACTAAGCGAAGCGCAGGCGGTCGGCAACCTCATTGACGCTGATACAGACAGCCGGATGCGGCTTGCGTCGGGCGCGGCGAGAGGTACACTGGCGAAAAAATGCGCGGCGATAAGCGAAAAACTGTCAGGTATCATGTCGGCATTGTACGCCGCGATCGACTATCCAGACGAGGACTTAACTCCGCCGGACGCGGATGCGATAAAATCGGTGCTGACGGATGCATCGTCAGCGCTGTCGGCACTTATCTCGACATATCGCACGGGACGTGCGGTCGCCGAAGGAATCCGCACCGTAATCTGCGGCAGGCCGAACTGCGGCAAAAGCTCGCTATATAACGCGCTGTGCGGCGATGACCGCGCTATCGTTACCGACGTTGCGGGAACGACGCGCGACGTGATATCCGACACGGTAGACGTCGGCGGACTGACGCTGCTTCTCTCCGATACGGCGGGTCTTCGCGCCACTGACGACACGGTTGAGAAAATCGGTGTTGAGCGCGCGGGGAAGTGCATCGACGAATCGGAACTCGTGATCTCTGTATTTGACGGAAGTGTTCCGCTGACTGACGATGAGCGCGAAAGAATACAAAAGATCACCGCTCCGGCGAAAATAGCGGTGATAAATAAAAACGACCTGCCGTGCGCACTTGACGAAAGCGACCTTGACCTGATACGCCGCTCGCACGACTGCACCATATCGGTGAGCGCGCTGACAGGCGACGGTATAGGAAAAATCGCCGACGCGCTGACAAGTCTGTACGGTGATGCGGGAAAGATAAGCGATACGTCGCCTGTGATATGGGACGCGCATCAGCTTGCATCACTTGAGAGCGCACATGAAATGCTCGATGAGGCGCTCGGCGGACTTATCGCGGGCGATCCGACTGACGCGGTATGCACGCTTTGCGAGAGTGCGATCGCCGAAATCGGCATGGTTGACGGCAGACAGGTGTCGGAGGATATAGTAAACGGTATCTTTGCGAAATTCTGCGTGGGAAAATAAAAAACAAAAAAATGCGGAGGTATTCAGGTTTGCCTCTGCATTTTTATCTGTATGAAAAACGGCTTCATCGGTTCCGTGCGCACTTATATATCAAGAAAGTCTATGCGCTTGAGCGACAGCTCATCCGCCATGGCGCAGGCGACGGCGAATGACGCTTCGTCCGCCGTATGCTCCGGATCATGCGCGTCCGAGCCGCATATCACAGTATTTCCGACCTCCGACGCGATCTCCCAGAACAGCCTGCGCGGATAAGTGCGGCCGTCGCGCATGCCGAGTAGATTTATTTCAAGCGGGATGCCCGGCGATTTCGCCGACTCACACAGCCGTCGCATTTCCGAGCGGTACACCGCGTCGTCGCCCGTGAAACAGATGATATCGGGATGCGCGAGATATGCGAAGCGACCGGTCTTAAGTCCCTCGGTGACCTCATCCACATAGGTGCGGAGAAACGCGGGATCGTCGGTAGCATATCCGCAGTATTTCGCCGACAGTTCATTGTCAATGAAGTGCTGACCGAGGATGAGGTAGTCGTAGTCTATACCGGCAAGAAAGTCGCAGAGCGCACCGAAATAAGCAGGGTAGTATTCCGCTTCAAAGCCTATCTTTATTTTTATTCTGTCCGCATACTCATCACGCAGCGACTTCAGCGTTTCAATGTACTCCGTGACCTGTTCGGGATACATGCGGTATCCGGAATAGTAAAGTCCGGGGAAGAAGTACGGCGAATGGTCGGAAAAGCCGAGTACCTTCATACCTGCCGAAACGGCATTTTCAATGTATTCCCTCTCCTTGCCTACCGCGTGACGGCAGCGCCATGTGTGAGTATGGTAATTTGCTATCATTTTTCAAAGCCTCTTTTTAATGCGAATCCCCGTGAATTCATTGAATCCACGGGGAAGTCTTTTTTATCCGGATAATCAGCTTTTCTTCTTCATGAAGAAGACACCGACAATCATAACCACCACGAACACGAGGAGATACCATACGTTGTTCATGCCGTGTGATACGACAGACGCGGTCATCATTACTGCACTGGAAATTATTGCGAGCACGGGAAGAATGAATCTCTTGAACCCGGAAAGCTCTTTGCCCTTTATCATCATTGCGATGAAGATCGGTATGTAGAGCGCGTAGATGGTGATGATCGGAAGCTCTGTGGGGTCGAACTTGAACGGGCCGAACCACGGATTTTCAACAAGGTTTGAACCGTAGAAGTAGATGAGCCATACAGCGCATAACAGAAGTCCCATGATGGACGAGTTGGTCGGCATGTTGGTTTCCTTGTCGACCTGTGAGAATATCTTGGGTGCGGGGCCTTCATCTCTTGCAGCCAGTGAATAGAAGCCGCGGCAGCAGCCGAGCATAAGTCCGTTGAGAGTACCCATGCAGGAGATCATTACAAATACCATAAGTATTGTGCCGCCGACACTTCCGAATGTTGTTGAAAAGGCAAGCTTTGCACCTGCGTTTTCGGCAATAAGCTTTGATGTCGGAAGGCTTCCGGAAATGCCGAGATAGTAAAGGATATAAACGATGACAACAAGAATCGTGCCGAAAACGAGAGCCTTGGGAAGATTCTTCTTCGCATCCTTGAGCTCTGCGTTGATCGAGGTTGCGATGATCCAGCCTTCATATGCGAAAGCCGTTGCGCAGACTGCGGTAAAGAGCGCGTTGCCCTGATTTACTTCCTTGACGACTGTCGTGAAGTTTTCAACGGTAACGCCGTTTGAAAGTCCGACGATCGTTCCGACGATTGCCATGATAAGCAGCGGAATGAGCTTGATTATCGTCGCGCTGACCTGGAATTTGCCGGCAAGCTTCGGTGAAAGTGCATTGAGCGTGTAGCTGCCGACGAGGAAGAGCGCTGTGAGCGTCATGACTTCGGTGCTGGTCGCCTTAAGGCTGAAAATCTCACCGAGATAGCGCGCTGACAGCCATGCGAGAGCGCAGGTAAGTGTGGGGTAGTAGATAGTCGCCATAAACCAGCCCACGAGGTAGCCGTACTTCGGGCCGAGCATTCCTTCCGCATAGTCGACGACGCCGTTGACTTTTTCATACTTTGTTGCAAGCACCGCGAAGGTGTATGCGCAGATGATCATGATAATACCGCCGATAAGCCATGCGAGTATCGCAATCGGGAGGTTGCCGCCGGTAACTGTGAGTACTTTTTCGGCCTTGAAAAATACGCCGCTGCCGATAACGATTCCGACAACCATTGAAATGGCAGTTATCAGGCCGTATTTTTTCTTGAGTTCTGTGCCCATAATAAGTCATCTCCTTATAATAATTTCATCCGGATACGAATGTACCCAAATACTTAATCATTCTAACATATGAAAAACTGGATTTCAATAGAATTAACAAAAAAATGAAAAAAAATAGAAAAAGGTTTTTTTAAGCTAATTGTGAAAAGATATGTCGTTCGCGGTCACTTTATATCGATTCCCGCACGCCTTGCTTGTGAGAACTGTAAGCGGCGCTCGAGGTTGTATAATTTACCGTTCTTTACGAAGTGCGCACCCGTCTGTTTGAAGTGAAACGAGACCGACGCGGCGGCGCACTGATCGTGCAGTGACATGACCCAGCCAAAGTCGCAGATTCGCGCGGAAGTTCCCGATTCACCGCCCGCGATAAGCTGACAGATTTTCGCGGGATCAAGGTAGCGTGCAAGGTCGATCTTTTCAAGCAGCGGCTCGCAGATGATGAAACGGCGGTGTATGGGAAGCGAGAGGAATATCGGCAGGCGGTAGTCGGCGCGGTTCTGATTCTCGCAGGTACAGCCGATCGACACGTTCTCCCATCCGTCTCCCCAGTCGGTCGGCAGGCATTTTTCAAGTCGGTCGATGCGCTTTGTGATGAACAAAAAGTGTAAGTCACTGCGCGTTCGGATCATGTCCCACGTCTCACCCCGCCACTCATCCGCGGCTTCGTGTAGGAAGTCGGACGTAAAGCAGGTGTATACGATGCCGTCGGACGGCTGCAGCTTGTACTCGCCGTCACGCCTGTGCTTTAGCGGCAGATCAAACGTCGCGTTGCGCTTTACCTCGGAGCTGTCGCGGTCATGCCGTGCATCGATGCGGTACACATAGCAGTGCATGCATCCCGGGCTGATTTTCGTGCAGCCGTGCCACGGATTCCACGAACTCATATGTACCTCCGAACAAAGTTTCGTTTGCTATAGTATAATGCAGCGGCGGCGGAAAGTCAACAATGTATATATCAACAAAAGTGAGGGCAATATTATTTAAGAAATTGTCAAAAAGTCGCTTGACGGGGGCACACTAATATGGTATCATAGCGGTGTAAGAGGTTTTCTGTAACTGACGGGTGCGCGGGGTATACCGCGGGGGAGCAGAAGACTGGGATTATGCCGACCGTCTGGGCAGACTTACCTTAAGGGGTAAGTCTGCCCTGTTTTATTTCTGTATCAGGAGGGATTATGAAAAAAGTCGGAATTATAATGGGAAGCGACAGCGATCTTCCCGTAGTCGAAAAAGCCATCGGTGTGTTGAAAGACTTCGGTGTGCCGTTTGAGGTGCATGTGTACTCTGCTCACCGCACGCCCGAGGAAGTGCGCAAATTTACGTCGGGTGCAAGAGACAATGGCTTCGGCGCCATCATCGCGGCGGCGGGAATGGCGGCTCATCTTGCGGGAGCGGTCGCGGCGAATACCACACTGCCCGTTATCGGCATACCTGTAAAATCGAATACACTCGACGGCGTTGACGCGCTCCTGTCGACTGTGCAGATGCCCTCCGGCATACCTGTAGCCACAGTCGCCATTAACGGAGCAGCCAACGCCGCAATGCTCGCTTTAGAGATCCTCGCGGTCGCAGACGCAGACCTTGCGGTAAGACTTGATGAAGCAAGACGGAACGCTGCGGCGAAGGTGCTCGAGAAGAACGCTGCTGTTGAAAAAGAGTACGGGGGAACGCGGCTTCTTTGAAAAGAAGCATGGCAGGAAACTTCCATAGGGGCTATTTCATACAAGGTACGGCATGAAGGGTCAGAATTAAATCGTTCGTTTGCACTGTTACTGTATGTTTTTCCCGCGCTTTTTACGAAAAAGCGCGTAGGTGTCGGGCGAAGCCTGACCGGATTTGGCAAACGCTCAACTTTCCAAACAATCAATAAACATAATAAAAAGTAGAGGTACAGAAATGAAAAAATGTGAGCAGCTTTATGAGGGCAAAGCAAAAAAGGTATTCGCGACGGACGATCCCGCGCTGTGTATCGTCTCGTATAAGGACGACGCGACCGCGTTCAACGGACTGAAAAAGGGAACAATTGAGGGTAAGGGTGTCGTCAACAATAAGATGTCGAATTATCTCATGCAGCTTCTTGAGAAGGAAGGCGTACCGACGCACTTAGTCGAGGAGCTGTCCGACCGCGAAACGCTTGTAAAAAAAGTCTCGATCGTGCCGCTTGAGGTCATCGTCAGAAACATTGCGGCAGGCTCGTTTTCAAAGCGCTTCGGTGTTCCGGAGGGGACAAGCCTTCTCTGCCCGACCCTCGAATACTGCTACAAGGACGACGCGCTCGGCGATCCGATGGTCAACGATTACCACATTCTCGCGTGCGGTTGGGCGACAAAGGCTGAGCTTGACACCATCTCGGCATACACCTTTAAAATCAACGATTTTCTGAAGAATTTCTTCGCAAAAATCGGTGTGGAGCTGGTCGATTTCAAAATCGAATTCGGCAAGACGCCCGACGGTACGATAGTCCTCGCTGACGAGATTTCGCCCGACACCTGCCGTTTCTGGGACGCGAAAACGCACGAGAAGCTCGATAAAGACCGCTTCCGCCGCGATATGGGCGGAGTTGAGGATGCATACCGCGAGATGATGAAGCGCGTATTCGGCTGATTCATCCGTACATCTGATACTATCAGGCGAAATATTCAAAAAATCAAGAAAGGACGCGGAAGCCGAAACGTATTTTCATGAGATGATTATGCGTGCTTCGGGAGCCGCACTGCGGTATAATGGGAAAAATACATGAGGAATGCGGCGTGTTCGGTGTGTTCGCCAGAGAGAAGTGCGATGTCACCTCTACCTGCTACTACGGGCTGTTTTCGCTTCAGCACCGCGGTCAGGAGAGCTGCGGCATAGTCGTTAACGACGACGGGCTGTTCACGTCGCATAAGGACGTGGGACTTGTATCGGCAGTGTTCACCGACCGTGCGCTTGCGCGGCTCGGTGAGGGCAATATCGCCGTCGGTCACGTCCGATACGGCACGACGGGAAGCGGTGGACGCGAGAATGCACAGCCGATCACCGTCAACCATATCAAGGGCAGCGGTTCGAGATGAACGGCTCGATCTTCCACACGACGAGCGACACCGAGGTCATATCATACATCATCACCAAGGAGCGCATCGCCGCGCCCTCCATCGAGGAGGCGGTAAACCGCGCGATGAGGCGGCTTCGCGGAGCGTATTCGCTTGTGATAATGTCGCCGTCGAAGCTCATCGCCGTGCGTGATGAGAACGGCTTCCGACCGCTGTGCTACGGCAAACGCAGTGACGGCTCGTACATCGTTGCATCGGAGAGCTGTGCGCTTGACTCGGTAGGTGCGACATTTGTGCGCGACGTTGAGCCGGGTGAGATTATCGTATTCTCGAAGGACGGAGTCCGCAGCATCCGTGATCACTGCGGCAAGTGCGCGCGCTCGATGTGCGTGTTCGAGTACATATACTTCGCGCGTCCCGATTCCGTGATCGACGGATATTCGGTACACAGCGCGCGGGTACGCGCGGGTGAATACCTCGCGGAGGATTTTCCGGTGGACGCAGACATCGTAATCGGCGTGCCGGACTCGGGACTTGACGCGGCGATCGGCTATTCGCGTAAAAGCGGCATCCCGTACGGTATCGGCTTTATCAAGAATAAATACATCGCACGCACGTTCATCTCGCCCGGTCAGTCGTCACGCGAGGATAAGGTCAAAATCAAACTCAACCCCATTGCCGACAACATACGCGGCAAGCGTGTCATCATGATAGACGACTCCATCGTGCGCGGTACGACGAGCAAACGTATCGTCGGACTTCTGCGCGACGCGGGTGCAACCGAGGTGCACATGAGAGTGTCCGCTCCGCCGTTCATCAACCCGTGCTACTACGGTACGGACATCGACTCACGCGAGATGCTCATCGCCTGCAATCACACGACGGAGGAGATCGCAGAGATAATCGGCGCGGATTCGCTCGGATATCTCTCGGTTGAGAACGTGAAAAAGATCGCGTCCGGCAGTGACGACGGCGGATTCTGCGCGGGCTGCTTCGACGGCAAATATCCGACGGGTATACCGTCGGGTGCGGGTAAGAATAAATTTGAGCACAGGATTTCCCAAAAGGAGGACGTTGATTATGTCAAGTCAAAGTGAGAGCTACAAGGCGGCGGGCGTCGATATTACAGCGGGCTACCGCGCGGTGGAGCTGATGAAAAGTCACATCGCGAGAACGCTTACTGCGGGGGCTGTGTCCGGCAACATCGGCGGCTTCGGCGGACTGTTCGAACTTGACATGACCGGAATCACAAACCCGATACTTGTCAGCGGCACGGACGGTGTCGGCACCAAGCTGAAGCTGGCATTCCTGACGGGCAGGCATGACACGGTCGGTATCGACTGTGTGGCGATGTGTGTCAATGACATCATCTGCTGCGGCGCACGTCCGCTTTTCTTCCTCGATTACATCGCATGCGGCAAGAATTATCCGGAAAAGATCGCATCGGTAGTATCGGGAGTAGCAGAGGGCTGTGTTCAGGCGGGTGCGGCACTCATCGGCGGTGAAACTGCCGAGATGCCCGGGTTCTATCCGGCGGACGAATACGATCTTGCGGGATTTGCGGTCGGCGTGGTCGATAAATCGAAGGTACTTGACAAAACGAAGATAGCCGCAGGTGACGTTATCATCGCACTTCCGTCAAGCGGAGTTCATTCAAACGGCTTTTCGCTTGTGCGCCGCGTATTCGATGTGGAGCACGCCGATCTTACGTCACCTAAAGCGGAGCTTAACGGTATCAGCCTCGGCGACGCACTGCTCACACCTACGAAAATATATGTTAAACCCATGCTTTCGCTTCTTGAGCGCGTAACGGTGAAATCCGTCGCGCACATCACGGGCGGAGGCTTCTTCGAAAACATACCCCGCGCACTGCCGGACGGCATCAGCGCGAAAATCGAGAAGAAAGCGGTGAAAGTTCTTCCGATATTCGACATGCTTGCGAAAG
>CAZMRH010000045.1:0-12553 GCA_964568705.1 uncultured Lachnospiraceae bacterium | reverse complement strand
AGCCTACAGTTTTAAATAATTATTCCCGATTATTTTCTCTACTTGATACTTTTATTATTATGTGGTATACTTTACCCGAAAAAGATGTCGGAGGCGGAATATGAAGGAAGTAAAAATATATACGGACGGCTCGTGCAGAAAGAATCCGGGGCCGGGCGGCTGGGGCGCGATACTTGTATACGGAGACCGTGAAAAGGAGATATGCGGCGGGGAAGCGAACACGACGAATAACCGCATGGAGCTGACCGCGGCCATACGCGCGCTTGAAATGCTGAAAGAACCGTGCAAGGTCGAGCTAACCTCTGACTCACGCTATCTTGTCGACGCGATGAACAAGGGCTGGGCGAGGTCGTGGCAGGAGAAGAAGTGGCACAAGCCGGACAAAAGCGAGGCGCTCAATCCCGACTTGTGGGAGATGCTTTTGTCGCTGTGTTCGATACATGACGTGACCTTAGTCTGGACGCGCGGTCACGACGGCCATGAGTACAACGAGAGGTGCGATGCGATGGCGCAGGGTGAATCGGCAAAATTCGGAGGAGACAGATGATGGATATTGAAACACTCAGGCAGTACTGCCTGTGGGCGATGCTCGCGTATTTTATCGTGATATCGGTCGTATCTGTCGTAATGTGCGCGCTTGATAAAAACCGAGCAAAAACGAAAAAGAACGACCGCCGCATACCGGAGGCCGTTCTTATGATGCTTGCCGCGCTCGGCGGCGGTGTCTGCATGTTTCTGACGATGCTTCTGATAAGGCATAAGACGCGCCACATAAAATTTATGCTCGGAATACCATGCATTATCCTGCTTCATTCGGTACTGCTATTTCTGATCCTGACCTGACGGAAGTACGATTTCCGTTGTCAATGCGCCTTCAATCACATTTGCCGTATCGCCGGCTGCGTCTGCGAAGGAATCGGATACATACAATCGTGAATCCCCGCTGTAGATCACACAGCTGGGGATATTTTTTACGTCCGGTGCGATGATCTGCTTGTTGACGGGGTTGTGACATCCGAATATAACGGCATCGGATGAGGCGAGTGAATTCTCAAAGAAATTATTCAGACCGCTTTCGCTCACCGATGAGCCCGCATACAAAACCGAGCCGCCGGCAGCCGATACGGTAAACGATATCACGGGATGCTTCGAGCGGCTGATACACGTGCGCGGCGGTACTGTCAGCATGGCTGAGCGAAATAAGACCTCTGCGTTGTCACCGTCCGACGGATATATGTACACCGCAATATTTTTTCGCGCCGCGATACCCGTAAGTGAAGCCTGTATTTCCGTATCTTCTTCACTCACCGCTTCGGGGAGTATCAGCGATCGCACCTTTTGTGTGTCTGACAGCCAGCCGAATGAGGTTATGTGAGCGCGGTGATAGTGCGTGAGCATGTACGACGATATCTCGGTCATGCAGTGCTCCTGTGCGGCGCAGACGCCAAGCCGCACCGTGCTCTTATGTCCGTCTGATATGTCGCAGATGAGAACGTCTGTGTCGGATATGACGCAGAGTGCGTCGTTTGATTTGTTGTTCAGATGTAACACCGAGACTTGACCTGCGTATATAGCGGAGCAGCCCGCCACGTAAATCAGAAACACTGCCGAGGTGAGCGCGACCGCGGTCAGTGACAAAAGTTTTGCCCTCCTTGGGCGCATGATGAAAAACATGAACATGCAGACTGAGGTCGCAAGAATAAAAGCGGACGTACCGGGGTATCGGAGCGACACCGTGATGCCCTCCATGTCCGATATCCGGGCAGCAAGGGAAACGGAAAGATCGGTTAGGTATCCGGCGCACGCCGCGGGAATCGCCGCAAGAGCGGGTATCGGAGATAAAATCAGGACGGCGGGCAAAAGTCCAAGTATCAGGTTGACAAGCGGTACGAAGACCACGTTTGCGAGAGGAGCGACAAGCGAATATTCTCCGAAAGTCGATGCGACTGTCGGAAGAGTGAATATTGATACGGTAAGTGTGATTAGAATAATATAAACTGCCGAATAGAGCAGATTTGCCAAACGCCAAAGCCTTGCGGGAAACAGCTTCGTAATACGCGGCCTGAGCATGGAGAAATATTTCTCCGACGCGATGCATGCAAGCATTGCCCAGAACGAAAGCTGAAGTGACACATCAAGCGCGGCGAAGGGGCTTGCCGCGATGATGACGGATGCGGACAGCGTGAGCGACAGGTATGAATCCGTCCGCCGTCCCAAAGCTCTCCCGACTGACGTAAACGTGACCATCAGAGCCGAGCGGACAAGCGACGCGGGAAAGCCGCACAACGCGGTGTACGAGAGGGCAAGCAGTGCGGTAATCAGTGCCGATCGCTTCTTCCTGACGTGAAGCCGCGCAAGCAGTTTTGATACCGCAAATGTGATAACTGTGAGATGAAGCCCGCTTAGCGCGAGAAGATGCGATATTCCGCACCGACGAAAATCGCGCGCTGTACTGTTTGACAGGGATGAGCCTTCGTTCAGCAGCAGCGCCGATGCAAATCCTCCCGCGTCGCCGTGAATGTAGCTTTTGAGTATTCCCGACAGCTTGAAATTCAGCTTTTTCGTCAGTATCTTCAGCGACCGCGACGTGCCGCACAGCACGGTTTCGCCCTCCGACTCCGCCGTAATCGCTATATTCTTCGACAGCAGATAACTCCCTTCATCAAAACCTATCCCACCCGACTGCGGGGAAGCGAACGTCACATATGTTCGGATTATGTCGCCGCATACAAGCGAATTATCTGCGCATGAGAGAAGCGCTTTAAAATTATATTCGCTGCCGTTCAGCGACTGTACATCGGCGTAGTAGCTTCCCAGTCCGCCGCCCGAATAGGCGACCTCGGTGATAAGCGCATCGATTTCGGCGCTTTGCCCGTCAAGCGCCGAAATATTTCTGCAGTACGAATCAAAATAAATTCCCGATACGGCACATGCAAGCACAAGTGCGGCTGATGCGGCTGACGTGAACCGGCGGAGAATCGCAACTCGGCTTTCGCCCTCATCTGAGTCGCTGTGCCGCCTGCGTATCCTGATTTTGACCGTCAGAATCACGCACATAAGAAATACAAGCGCCGACGTGAGCATGACAGACCCGCGCACCGTGCCGGACAGTCCGGCGGCGGTGAACGATGCCACGGTAAATATAAAAAAGAACAGCGCGGCGCGGCGCCTCATAATAAAGTCAAGCATAATACCTCCGGCGATGTCGGGTTACTGTATCTCCTGTTCAAGTGACGTGAACTCTTCGGAATCGAAGAATTCGGAAAGCGGCATATCAAGTCCGTCGCACAGCTTTTTTATAAGAATTATCGAAATATTGCGGCGCTTTTCGTCGAACATGCTGTAGACGCTTGACGGCGTGACACCCGAAATGCTCGCAAGCTCATTCGGCGTGATACCGCGCTTTGCGCATATACTTTTGAATCTTTCGGCGACTGCGTTTTTTACACCCATGACGCACCTCCCGTTAATTATCCTTATTATAATTGAATATTACATAATTAAACGCACCTGCGTATACGCATATGCGTCATAAACACGAAAAAGTCGGAAAAATGTCGGATGAGCACAGCATTGCATCGAAATTTTGATTGTTTTGCGATATCTATTGAAAAATCGCGACAGCGACAGTATAATATAACATGTATATCCATGTAAATCACCGATTTATAACAAAGGAGACAAAAAAGTGAAAATCATACCTGTTCCCAAGAAAATCGAAGCCGTAGAGGGCGTCTGTGACCTCGGAAACGCGGGAATCTGCATAGCCGACGGAAGCGATATCCGTCTGACCGCGCACGCTGTTACTCTTAAGCGTGAAATAGAGGCTGCGGGAGCGGCGACCGTGATGCTTAAGAATACCGCGTGCTGCTGTAAAAAGAGCGGCGGAATACTCATCACACACGAAAGCGGCACGGATGAGAGCTACATACTCACCGTGACCGAAAACGGCATAAAGATTGTAGGCGCGAGTGCCGCGGGCGCGTTCTACGGTATACAGACGCTGCGTCAGCTTGTCAAGGAATACGGCATAAAAATACCGTGCATAACGATCACCGATAAACCGGATTTCAAGGAGAGAGGTTTCTATCACGACATAACGCGCGGACGTGTACCGACGCTCGCACAGCTCAAGAAGATCGCAGACGAGCTTGCGTATTTCAAGATAAATGAGCTTCAGCTTTACGTTGAGGACGCGTTCGACTTCGTTGAATTCGAGGGAATAGTCACAAAGGACGACGTACTGACCGCCGAGGAAGTGCGCGAGCTTGACGAATACTGCTACAATAATTTCATCGAACTTGTGCCGTCACTGTCCACCTTCGGACACCTCTACAACCTGCTCCAGAGCGATAAGTACAAGCATCTCTGCGAGCTTCCCGATTACAAACCGACGCAGATATACTGGATCGAGAAGATGGCGCATCATACGATCGATGTGTCGAACGAGGAGAGCATCGAGCTTGTCGGCAGCCTCATCGACCAGTACGTGCCGCTGTTCAGAAGTAATAAGTTCAATATCTGCTGCGACGAGACGTTCGATTTGTGCCGCGGAAGAAACAGCGGTAAGGATAACGGCGAGGAATACTTCAAGTTTATTGAGAAGATAATCGAAAGAGTAAAGCGTCACGGCAAGACAGTGCAGATGTGGGGCGACATCGTTCTCAATCATCAAGAGAAGATGGACAAGCTGCCCGAGGGTACCGTCATGCTTAACTGGTGCTACGAACAGAATCCGAATGAGGAAAACGTAAAGACGTTCGGAAAGAGCGGACTGCCGCAGGTCGTATGTCCCGGCACATCGTCGTGGAACCGTTTCGTCGAGGAGATCGACCGCTCCTTCGGCAACATCTCCGGCATGGCGAAGTTCGGTTATGAAAACGGTGCCATAGGGCTTGTCAATACCAACTGGGGCGATTTCGGCAATCTATGTACGTGGAACGCCGAGCAGTACGGTATGGTACTTGGAGCGGAGCGCTCATGGAATCCGGTCGGTGAGATCGGCAGGGACTTTGAGATGGCTGCAAGCTTCCTGCTTTACGATACTACCGACACGAACATGGTCACGCTCATCACCGAGATGGGCAGAGCCGAGCGCACGTGTGACTGGTGTCAGTTCGTTTACTGGTACAGCGCGAACAAGGTCGAGGGCAGAACGACGACGCTTGAGGTGGATGTCGATAAGGCAATAGCAAATATCGCCAAGTGCGACGACATTATCGAATCTCTGGGGAAGGCGGCCAAGCAGGGTGACGTTAGATTTACCGATCTCATTCTCGCCGCTCGCGCAATAAGACTTATGAACCGCGAGGTGCTGATGATAAACCGCATCGACGGCTTTTCGGACAGAGACAGTCTCCGCGCGGACTTTGCCGCATGGATGGATGAATACAGAACCGCATGGCTGCGAGACAACAAGAAGTCGCAGATTGAGCTTATCGCAGCATTCATTAAGGATATAGTCGAGATATGACAGATCGCCTGCCGAAAGCAAGGCTGACAGCATGGGACATAATCGTCATCGCCGCCGTACTGCTTGCAGCCGTGATACTTTTTGTATTTTTCACGGCGCAGGACGGCGGTACGGTGACGGTGTCCGCTGACGGAGCGGTGACGGAGTACCCGCTTGAAGGCAACCGCGAGGTGAGCGTCACTTCACGCGGCTACAGCTACATCCTGACTGTATCGGGCGGGGAAGTGTCGGTTACCGAGGCTGACTGTCCGGATAAGATATGCGTGTCGTCAGGAAAAATAAGTCACGCGGGGCAGAGCATAATATGTGTGCCGGGACAGCTTGTCGTCACTGTGAATGAGACGGGAGGTGCGTCGGATGCCGACTGGATCGCATCGTAAGGATGCAGGCAGACGAGCCGCCACCGACGGTATCCTCTGTGCGCTTGCGCTTATACTCTCGTACCTTGAGACTTTCGTTTCACCGGCGGTCATGCCCGTACCCGGTTTCAAAATCGGACTTGCGAACATCGCGGTGATGGCGGCGGTGTATTTTTCGGGTGACCTTGACGCCCTCGCGGTGACGCTTGTACGCGTCGGCGCCGCGGCACTGCTGTTCGGAAATGCGGCATCATTTGCATTTTCACTGACTGGCGCACTGCTCTCGCTGACCATGCTGATTATATTGAAATACACCGCGAAAAATCACCTCGGCTGGTGCGGCGTATCTGTGTTGTCGGCGGCAGCGCATAACGCGGGACAGCTTATCGCGGCGGCAGTAATACTCGGAAACCGCGCGGTGATATACTACCTTCCTGTACTGCTTGCAGCGTCCGCGCTGTACGGTACGGTGAACGGAATCGTTATGAATCTTGCCGTACCGAAGCTCCATTCTCTCAAAAAGGAGAACTGATTTGAAAATTAACAAACTACTTCGCACCGTATCCTCCCTCGCCGCCGCGTCTGTTTGTTTGACACTCATTCTCACCTCATGCGGCGGGAATAAGGAGAGCGAATACTACGAGGACACTTTTTTCGCGATGGATACGTACATCAACGTGAAGCTGGCGCGCGACTCGGGCGAGACTGACGACGAGCAAGACGATGTGTACTTCGACGACGCGTTCATGCAGTCCGTCACTGACAAATGCGAAGCGATAACGGCGGATATCGAGGCTGAGATATCGGCGACGACGGATTCGGGACAGCTCTCGGAGATAAACTCGCAGATCGATTACATCCTCGGAGTTAATAAGACCGCGTCCGACGTGATATGGCGCGCGTACGATGTGTCAACACTCACCGGCGGCGCGTATGATCCGACAGTCGGGACGCTTGTAAAGCTGTGGAATGTCACGGGAGGCGGGCCTGTACCCGCGGATGACGCGATAACGGATGCGCTGTCGCACGTAGGAATTGATAAGCTGACGCTGAACGATAACGGCACGACACTTGATATTCAGAAGAATGACGTTCAAACAAAGCTTGACCTCGGCGGTATCGGCAAGGGCTACGCACTCGGTAAAGTCATCGAATACCTTGAGGGAACGGGCATCAGATACGGACTTGTATCCTTCGGCGGGAACGTCGGAGTGTTCGGCGAGAAGGTGGACGGTGAAGAATACCGCATCGGAATATGCGATCCCGACAACACGGCAAGCGCGGTCGGGTACATCAATATCGCATCTGGCTACGTCGCAGTATCCGGCGATTACGAACGCTTTTTTGAGGAAAACGGCGTGCGCTATCATCATATCTTCGACACTTCGACCGGACGTCCGGCTGACAGTGGAATCCGCTCGGTCGCCGTGTACTCCGCCGATGCAACTGAATCGGACGCGCTGTCGACCGCACTGTTCGTTATGGGCGCAGAGCGCGGGATCGAGTTTTACCACAGCGGAAAAATGACATTTGAAGCGGTATTCGTGATGAATGACGGAACGCTCCGCGTGACAGACGGGCTTTCCGAAACCTTTGAATATGCGGAAACAACTGCGGCAGAGTAAAGCTTATATGAAAAATAAAGCAGACACAAATAAAATAATACAGATAGTGACGGCAGCAGTCGTTGCGGCGATAGTAATCGGAGCTACAGTATGGCTGATGCCGTATATAGTGAAGCTCAGAGATGAAAGCGCAAGAGCTGAATTCGAAAGTTACATCCGTTCGCTCGGAATATGGGGCATGGTCGTGATGTTCTTTTTTCAGATCGCGCAGGTCATACTTGCGGTGATACCCGGCGAGCCGGTGGAGATAATCATGGGCGCGCTGTACGGCACATTCGGCGGACTTGCGATGTGCCTTGGGGGTGTAATCGCGGGTACGGCGCTGATATTCGTATGCGTTAAGCAATTCGGGAAAAATTTCATCGACAAATTCTGCAATTCTGCGGGATTTGCGAAACTGAAATTCCTGCATGACCCGACGAAGCGTGACGCGGCGATGTTCATACTGTTCTTCGTTCCCGGAACTCCGAAGGATATGATAACCTACTTTGCGCCGTTCACGAAGATCACACTGCCGAAACTGCTGATTATATCGTCAGTGGCACGGATTCCGTCGATGGTAAGTTCCACTTACCTCGGCAATTCTCTCATCAAGGGCGACTATTTAAAGTCTGTGGTTGTATTTCTGGTGATAGGCGCGGTCAGCCTTGCGGGGTTAATTTTCTACGACAGATACATGAAGAAAAATAACAAAGACAGCGGAGACGGCGAAACGGGAGCGGTAATGAATAGTGAATTTAAGCCGGTGTGTGGGCAGGAGAAGCTCGTCGCACCGGATGTAATACGGAATGAACTGACGATAGCGGGACGCGTCGCACAGTATTTTCAAAATCTCGGCATGACGGGGGAAAATCGTCCGAAATGCTTTATCCAGACATTTGGCTGTCAGCAGAATGAAGCGGACAGTGAGCGAATGGCAGCACTTGCAAATGCAATGGGATACGAGATATCGGACACACCTGACGGAGCGTCTCTTATACTCGTCAACACCTGCGCGATACGTGAGCACGCCGAGAAAAAGGCGATGTCGATAATCGGGCAGTACAAACATGAAAAGGACAAAAATCCGGACCTTGTGATCGGTGTCGGCGGATGTATGGTAACGCAGAAGCACCGCAGCGATAAGCTGAAGAACAGCTATCCGTATGTCAGCTTTACCTTTGACACAGGCTCGCTGCAGCTACTGCCTGAGCTTGTGTATGGTGCGCTGACAAATGGTATGAGACGCTTCGAAATTGGCGACGAATACCTCATTCCGGAAGGGCTGCCGATCTACCGGCACGACGCGCATAAGGCGTGGCTGTCGGTGATGTACGGCTGTAATAACTTCTGCTCATACTGCATAGTGCCGTATGTCAGAGGAAGAGAACGCAGCAGACTGCCCTCCGACATTATCGCGGAAGCGAAAAGTCTCATCGACAGCGGCGCGAAGGATATAACGCTGCTCGGTCAGAATGTTAATTCATACGGAGCCGACCTCGGCGGTGACTGTAACTTTGCGGGGATAATGCGCGAGATCTGCGCTCTTGACGGCGACTTCCGCCTGCGCTTCATGACAAGCCATCCGAAGGACGTATCCGATGAGCTTATCGCCGTAATACGAGATGAAGCTAAGGTCGTGAAGCACTTCCACCTGCCGCTTCAGTCGGGATCGGACGACGTACTCGCGCGCATGAACCGCAAGTATACGACTGAGCGCTACATGAAGATAATCGACAAATTAAAGACGGCTGTACCCGACATAAGCCTGACATCAGACATAATCGTCGGCTTTCCGGGGGAAACTGACAGTGACTTTGAAGAGACTTTAAAGATTCTCGAAGCCGTCCGCTACGACATGATATTCACATTCATCTATTCGCCGCGAATCGGCACTCCTGCGGCAAAAATGGACGGGCAGATACCGAAGGAAGTGAGCGGTGAGCGATTCGAGCGTATGCTTAATATACAGAATAAAATTTCACTTGAGCGCAATAACCGCTTTGTCGGACGACGTATTCGCGTGCTGATCGAGGAAGTGAGCAAGACCGACCCCGCGATGCTGACCGGACGCGCCGACTCACCCAGACCGATTCACTTCAAAGCGGATAAATCGCTTATCGGCAGCTTCGCAGACGTAAAAATCACCTCCGCGGATACCTTTTCGCTGAACGCGGAGCTGTGTAATAAATAAAAATAAAATTTCAGGAGAACAAAATGCTTAACGAAGAAATCATGAAATCAGTTGCAGCTCTCGGAGAGCTTGTGAAGAAGAACCCCGTAATCGCCGAGGCTGAAAAAGCGGGCGAAGTGTACGATTCGGACGAGACGATACGCAGTCTGCTTGACGAATATGCGATACTCGAACACGGTATGCGGGACGAATTCGATAAGAACGGAGGAAAGAAGAACGACACCATGCAGTCGCTTCAGGAGAGAATGGACAAAATTTACGAGCTTATCTCCGTAAATCCCGTTTACGTGAAGTATAAGGAAGCGATGGAAGAGTATCAGGAGTACATCGAGGAGGTATTCGGTGAGCTTCAGTTCACGATAACCGGACACCGTCCCTGCTCGCATGACTGCTCATCGTGCGGCTCAGACTGCGACCACCACCACTGATACTGCATAAACTAAAACGGAGGTGTAAGTATGGCTTACACACCAATGATAGAGCAATATCTCGAGGTCAAGGACAAGTACCGCTCGTACATTTTGTTCTACCGCCTCGGGGACTTTTACGAAATGTTTTTCGAGGACGCGCAGCTTGTCTCACATGAGCTTGAGCTGACGCTGACTGGCAAAGACTGCGGTGACGGACAGCGTGCGCCGATGTGCGGAGTGCCGTATCACGCAGCGGATACGTATATCGGAAAACTCATCGCGCTCGGCTATAAGGTGGCTATCTGTGAACAAACGGAGGATCCGGCGCTTGCCAAGGGACTGGTGAAACGCGAAGTCATCCGCGTGATAACGCCGGGAACCATCATCGAAAGCGACCTTCTCAGCGACGGCAAGAATAACTACTTCGCATCAGTCTTTATCGACGGCAGAACTGCGGGTATCGCATTCGTTGATATTTCCACGGCGTATGTCTGCGCGACGTCGTTTGCTGAAAACATCTGCGAAAATCTCTTGTCCGAAATTACGACGTATCAACCGCGTGAGATAATCTCGAACGCAGAGCTGTCGGAGTATCCGGAAATTACCGAATACCTGAAGCTGCATCCCGAGATATACATAACCGATGTTCCCGAAGCGTTTGACGAAGCGGCGGCAATGCAGTCGGCATCGGAGCACTTCGGAAGTGCGGCAAGCGTGACGGGCGACCGTCAGGCCGCGGTAATCGCGGCAGGTGCGGCACTGAAGTACATCACCGAAAATCAGCTCATCGACCTTTCGTATATCAAGAATATCGAGATGTACGAGAACAATAACTACCTTGAAATAGACACGAGCACGCGCCGCAATCTCGAAATGACCGAGACGATGCTGACAAAGGAAAAGCGCGGCTCGCTTCTGTGGGTGCTGGATAAGACAAGCACCGCGATGGGTGCGAGACTGCTGCGTTCATGGCTTGAGCATCCGCTGACGAGCGTCCCGATGATACAGAAGCGTCAGTCGGCAGTGGGTGAGATGCAGTCTGACTTCATGCTGCGCGAGGAGATAAAGGAAGTGCTCGCGGGCATCCTTGACCTCGAACGGCTGATGACGCGAGTCACTTACGGCTCGGCGGGCGGACGTGAGCTTCGTGCAATAGCCCAGACAGTCTCATGCCTGCCGCATCTCCGCGAGATACTGTCGCGTGTCACGTCACCCGAACTCGGGCGCATATATAACGAAATCGATCCGCTCGGCGATATCTTCAAGATCATCGACGATGCGATAGTGGACGAGCCGCCGTTTCAGGTCAAGGAGGGCGGTGTCATCAAGCGCGGTTACAATGCGAATGTGGATGAATTATACCTGATAGTCGAGGATTCCGAGGCTATAGTGCGCGAGATTGAGTCTAAGGAAAAAGAAAAAACGGGCATCAAGAATCTCCGCATAAGGTCGAACAGTGTGTTCGGCTACTACATTGAAATCGTGCGCTCACAAAGCGACACAGTGCCGGACGATTACATAAGGAAGCAGACTTTAAAGAACTGCGAGCGCTTCATCACAAAGGAACTGAAGGAAACCGAAACGAAGATATTCGGCGCGTCCGACAAGGTTCAGAAGCTTGAATATGAGCTGTTCTGCGAAGTGCGTCAGAAAGTCGCCGACGAATCAGCGAGGATACGCGCAACGGCCGAAGCGCTTGCGAAGCTCGACGCGTATGTCTCACTCGGCGAGTGCGCGTCGCAGAATAACTACGTCTGTCCCGAAATCGACATGAGCGATAAGCTCGTGATAAAGGAGGGACGGCATCCGGTAGTCGAACGCTTCGTCAAGGATTCGTATTTCGTACCGAATGACGCCGAGCTTGACACGGACATGCGCCGCATGATGCTCATCACAGGCCCCAATATGGCGGGTAAGTCGACATACATGCGCCAATGCGCACTGATAGTGCTGATGGCGCAGATGGGTTCGTTCGTACCCGCATCGTACGCACGAATCGGCATAGTCGATAAGCTGTTCACGCGAGTCGGCGCGTCGGATGACCTTGCCGCGGGACAGTCAACCTTCATGCTTGAAATGAAGGAAGTCTCGGCGATACTTACGAAAGCGACGAAGCGCAGCTTCATCATTTACGATGAGATCGGGCGCGGTACAAGCACCTTCGACGGAATGAGCATCGCACGCGCGGTGGCTGAGTATACCGCGTCGAAGAAGCTCGGCGCGAAGGCGATGTTCGCAACGCATTATCATGAGCTGACGTGCCTTGAAGGCGAGCTTGAGGGAGTTGTGAACTATAACGTCGCGGTGAAAAAGCGCGGCGAGGAGCTTATATTTCTCAGAAAAATCGTGCGTGGCGCGGTCGATCAGAGCTACGGTATCGAGGTGGCGCGCCTTGCGGGAATACCGAAGGAAATAGTGAAGCGTGCGCGCGAGATACTGACAGGGCTTGAAAATGAGGGCGCAGCACCTCCGACGAAAACGTCACACAGATACGCTAATGAACCGGACGAGCT
>CAZMRH010000044.1:9970-12788 GCA_964568705.1 uncultured Lachnospiraceae bacterium | reverse complement strand
ATCGGCCCCGGTTTTACGGCCGACGCGGTAGACAAAATCCTTGATCTCATTTGTGATATGCGGGATGACCTGCACAGTCGAGCCGAGATATTCGCCGTGACGCTCCTTATTGAGCACGTTCCAGTAGACCTTGCCGGTCGTAAGGTTTGAGTATTTGTTCAAATTCTCGTCGATGAAGCGCTCGTAGTGGCCGAGGTCAAGATCGGTCTCAACACCGTCCTCCGTGACGTACACCTCGCCGTGCTGATACGGGCTCATCGTGCCGGGATCGACGTTGATGTACGGATCAAGCTTCTGCGCCGCCACCTTTAGTCCGCGAGATTTGAGCAGTCTGCCGAGAGATGCGGCGGTAATTCCCTTGCCGAGTCCCGATACAACTCCGCCAGTCACAAAAATATATTTCGTCATAATAATTTCTCCGCTATATTATTTTCCGCTGTCGCCGTAGTTTGACAGCACACGAGCCGACGGGTCGTTTACGTCACAACCGCGCCATTCCCTGTTCGGCATCCAGAAACCCACGATCATTTCCGACTGACCGGGATAATACTTTTCAAACAGTTCGCGGTATAAGAGCGATTCCTTCGTGAATGGCATGGCATGAGTATATATTTGCCGCTTTTCTTCAAATTCATCGTCCGTGTACTGCATTTCGGCGTACTCCTTAAGATAGTCTACCATTGAATGACCGACGGCATCGGAGAACGCCGCTTTCTCTCGGTACAGAATGTCGTGCGGAAGATAGTCGCCTTCGAACGCGTGCCGCAGCAGGAATTTGCCCTTGTTGTATCTGTTCAGCTTCATCTTCGGATTGACGGACATGACGTACTTCACGAAGTCAAGATCGCCGAACGGCACGCGCGCCTCAAGTGAGTTTACCGATATGCAGCGGTCGGCGCGCAGCACGTCGTACATGTGCAGCTCCCTCACCCGCTTCTCAGATTCACGCTGAAAAGCCGCCGCGTCAGGCGCGAAATCGGTGTATTTGTAGCCGAACAGCTCATCCGAAATCTCACCTGTCAGCAGTACGCGGATATCTGTGTTCTCATGTATGTATTTGCAGACAAGGTACATGCCCATACTTGCGCGGATGGTGGTGATGTCAAATGTGCCGAGCAGCTCGACGACAGTATCAAGCGACGAGAGCACATCGTCCTTTGTAATTATTACCTCGGTATGCTCACTTCCGATGTAGTCGGCGACCTGACGCGCATATTTCAGGTCGATCGCATCACCCGTCATTCCGACTGCAAAGGTACGAATCGGCACGTTGCTTTTCTTTGCGGCGATGGCGCAGACAAGCGATGAATCAAGGCCGCCGGACAGCAGGAATCCGACCTTAGCGTCCGCCACAAGCCGCTTTTCGACACCGCGCACAAGCTTATCGTGTATGTTTCTGCAGACTGTGTCAAGTCCGTCCGTACATACGGTATCGACTGCCGAAATATCGCAGTAGCGGAAGAATCCGCCGTCACAGTAGTAGTGACCGGGCGGGAACGGCATGATTTTCGCGGCATACGGAACAAGGTTTTTCGCTTCACTTGCGAAGATGATGTTCTCATCCTTATCATAGCCGTAATACAGCGGACGTATGCCGATTGGGTCTCGAGCCGCTATGTATTTTTTATGCCTGCCGTCATAAATTATCAGCGCGAACTCCGCGTCAAGCATCGCGAACATCGAAAGCCCGTATTCGCGGTACATCGGAAGGATTATCTCACAGTCACTGCCGCTTTTAAAAGTGTAGCCTTTTTCGATCAGGTCTGCTTTCTCCGCCTCATACCCGTACAGCTCACCGTTGCAGACCGCGTAGTCGCCGTCAAAACAGAACGGCTGCATTCCCTCGGGATGAAGTCCCATTATAGCAAGCCGATGGAAGCCGAGCAGTCCCTTGCCTGTGTCGATTATCCGCGTATCGTCGGGTCCTCGTGATACCGTCTTATCAAAGCCGTATCTCATTTCCGCGGCGGTCATTCCGCCGGCGCAGTAGCCCATGATTGAACACATACCATACTCCTTTTTTGCCTGAAAGCAAAAAAAGGCGTCTTTGAGAGTACTCTCAAAGACGCCTTTGCCTTTACGCGGATTATTATACACCTTTGTGACATTCTTGTCAACCCCTTTTCCGAGATTTTCAAAAAAAGCGATTGCACCTCTTGACAAGCATCAGTATCGTCAGTATAATAAATCAATGAGCAATGACGTTCATTTGGGAAAGCTACGGCTTTCCGCAAATGGACTTTTTTTATTTTTGTATGAAAGGACGCGGAAGGTATGAAAAAAGAAGGTCAGATAAGGATTCCGTCAGGCTGCGCTATCGCGGCGGTTATATCAAAAGAAGGAAAGAAAATGTCCGGTGAAACAATAACCGGGAGCATGATACCCATGCATGACCGCTCGAACGGACTCGGCGGCGGCTTCGCGGCATACGGTATCTATCCGGAATATAAGGAGCAGTACGCGCTGCACATTTTCTTCGCAGACGATGCGAAAAGAAGCGACTGCGAGCGCTTTCTCAAAGACAGCTTTGAGATAGTAAAGGCGGAGAATATACCGACAAAAAAGATTCCCGAGATTACCGATGAGCCGCTGATATGGCGGTATTTTGTCTCACCGCTTGCATCGGTTCTGACAAATTTACAGCTTGACGAAAAGGAATATGTCGTGCGCACTGTGATGAAGATCAACACGACAATGAGCGGCTGCTACGTTTTCTCTTGCGGCAAAAATATGGGTGCGTTCAAAGCGGTCGGCTATCCCGAGGACATCGGACGCTTCTACCGTCTTGACAGGTATGAGGCGTATTCATGGACAGCGC
>CAZMRH010000044.1:0-9960 GCA_964568705.1 uncultured Lachnospiraceae bacterium | reverse complement strand
GACGGGACACGGCCGATATCCGACGAATACGCCCGGCTGGTGGGGCGGCGCGCATCCGTTCTGCCTGCTCGACTATTCGGTCGTTCACAATGGTGAGATATCCTCATACGACGCAAACCGCCGTTTTATCGAGATGTTCGGCTATAAATGCACCCTGCAGACCGATACCGAGGTCATCACCTACATTTCCGACTATCTTCTCCGCCGTCAGGGCCTGACTCTTCGTGAGGCCGCATCGGTCATCGCTGCTCCCTTTTGGGATTCTATCAGGCGAATGGAAGAAGCCGAGCGTGAAAAGCTTACTTATCTCAGGACTGTTTTCGGCAGTCTGCTTGTCACAGGACCCTTTTCGATAGTTCTCGGCTTCAACGGCGGACTGATGGCTCTCAACGACCGCCTCAAGCTGCGCTCGATAGTCGTCGGTGAAAAGAATGACAAGGTATACATCGCAAGTGAAGAAGCCGCGATACGCATGATGGAGCCGGATGCGGAGAATATATATGCCCCGGCAGGCGGTGAACCTGTCATCGTCCGCGTAAAGGAGGGTCAGTACTGATATGGGAATCGAATACATTTATCCGGAATTTGAAGTCGTGCGAAACACGAACCGCTGCATCGCGTGCCGTGTATGCGAGAGGCAGTGCGCGAATGAGGTACACCGGTTTGACGCGGACGCGGGAGTGATGCTCTCCGACGAATCAAAATGCGTCAACTGTCAGCGGTGCGTGTCACTTTGCCCGACGCACGCAATTAAAATCGTGAAAAGCGACTGTACTCTCCGTGAAAATGCGAACTGGTCAAATGACACTATAAAGGAAATATACAAGCAGGCATCAAGCGGCGGCGTGCTGCTCTCGTCGATGGGTAACCCAAAGCCGTTCCCCGTTTACTGGGACAAAATACTCATTAACGCATCTCAGGTGACGAATCCGCCGATAGATCCGCTTCGTGAGCCGATGGAAACGCGCGTGTTTCTCGGAAAGAAGCCGGATAGCATCAGGCGCAGTGAGAACGGTGAGATCATAAGAAGCCTTGCACCGCAGCTTGATCTGTCGATGCCGGTCATGTTCTCGGCAATGAGCTACGGCTCAATAAGCTACAACACCCACAAGAGCCTTGCGACTGCCGCGGGCCGTCTCGGAATTTACTACAACACCGGAGAGGGCGGTCTGCATGAGGATTTTTATGCTTACGGTGAAAATACGATAGTGCAGGTCGCATCCGGACGATTCGGGGTACATGAAAAGTATCTTAAAGCGGGCGCGGCGATAGAAATAAAGATGGGTCAGGGCGCAAAGCCCGGTATCGGCGGACATCTTCCCGGTGCAAAGATCGTCGGTGACGTGTCGAAAACCCGCATGATACCCGAGGGGAGTGACGCGATATCCCCCGCTCCGCATCACGATATTTATTCAATCGAGGACTTGCGTCAGCTCGTTTATTCGCTCAAGGAAGCGACACAGTACCAAAAGCCCGTTATAGTCAAGGTCGCGGCAGTCCACAACATCTCCGCAATCGCAAGCGGAATTGCGAGAAGCGGCGCGGACATCATCGCCATCGACGGTTTTCGCGGAGGTACGGGCGCCGCTCCCACGCGAATCCGCGACAATGTCGGCATCCCGGTCGAGCTTGCGCTTGCGGCAGTCGATACGAGACTTCGCGAGGAAGGTATACGCAGTAACGTGTCGCTGATCGTCGGCGGAAGCATCAGGAGCGCAGCGGACGTGGTCAAGGCGATCGCACTCGGAGCTGACGCGTGCTATATCGCGACCGCGGCACTGCTCGCGCTCGGCTGTCACCTGTGCCGCACATGTCAGAGCGGTAAATGCAACTGGGGTATCGCCACGCAGAATCCCGAGCTTGTGAAGCGGCTCAATCCCGAGATCGGAAGCGAGCGGCTTGTCAATCTGATGACGGCATGGCGGCACGAGATAAAGGAACTGATGGGCGGTATGGGAATAAATTCGATCGAGGCGCTTCGCGGCAACCGTCTGATGCTGCGCGGTATAGGATTAAGCGGGAAGGAGCTTGAGATACTCGGTATCTCGCACGCGGGAGAATGAAAAGAGTATATGTAAATGAAGAATGGTGTCTCGGCTGTCATCTTTGCGAATACAACTGCGCCTATGCCAATTCGGGTATTACCGATATGGTGAAGGCTCTGAAGGATAAGAAGATTTACCCACGCATCCGTGTGGAAGACTCGGGAAAGATCACATATGCCGTATCCTGCCGTCACTGCACCGACCCGATCTGTGTAAGAAGCTGCATCTCGGGCGCAATGTCAAAGGATGCGTACGGCACAGTACGAATCAATAAAAATATATGCGTCGGATGCTTCACCTGCATTTTAGTCTGTCCATACGGCGCGGTGACTCATGACGAAAAGGGTGCGGTCGGCAAATGTGAGTTGTGTCTTGAAAATTCCTTCGGCAGTCCGGCGTGCGTGAACGGCTGTCCGAACAGAGCAATAGTATACGAGGAGAGGTGAGACATATGAAACAATACGTTATTATCGGCGGAGGAGTTGCCGCTGTCGGCTGTATCGAGGGTATTCGAAGCTGCGATAAGTACGGTAAAATTACGCTTATCGCAGGTGAGGGACGCGCTGTATACTGCCGTCCGCTCATTTCATATTATTTACAGGGCAGAACCGATCCCGAGAAAATGAAATACCGTCCCGATGAATTCTACGCCGATAACGGCTGCGAGGTAATAAATGCATCGGCACTGAGTATTGACAAGTCCGCAAAAACGGTCTGTCTTGACAACGGACATACGCAGGAATACGATTTTCTTTGTGTTGCGACAGGCTCATCCCCTTTTATACCGCCGTTTGCGGGGCTTGACACGGTCTGCGCAAAATTCGGCTTTATGACCGAGGATGACGCTTTCGCGCTTGAAAAAGCCGTAACGACTAATTCCGACGTGCTGATCGTCGGTGCGGGACTGATCGGGCTTAAGTGCGCTGAGGGATTATGCGAACGGGTGAAAAGCGTGACCGTATGCGATCTTGCACCGCGCGTGCTTTCCAGTATTCTCGACGACACCTGCGCCTCGCTCATGCAGAAAAGACTGGAGGAGCATAAGATACGTTTCCTGCTCGGTGACAGCGCGGAGAAATTTGAAAATAATACCGCCGTCATGAAAAGCGGTGAGAGAGTTTCGTTCGATGTACTTGTTCTCGCAGTAGGTGTGCGCGCGAACACGTCTCTTGTCAGGGATATCGGCGGCGAATGTGAGCGGGGAATAAAAATCGACATGTCAATGAAAACTTCGCTTGAGGATATTTATGCCGCGGGTGACTGTACGCAGGGCTATGATGCGTCGTCAGGCGAAGACCGGGTCATCGCAATACTTCCGAACGCATACATGCAGGGCAGATGCGCCGGAATAAATATGGCGGGCGGAAGCGAAATATATGACAGCGCCATTCCGATGAACGCAATCGGTTTCTTCGGTCTTCATGCGCTTACGGCGGGCAGCTGTTCGGGTGAAATGTACGAGGAGAGGACGGACACGTCAATAAGGCGGCTGTTTATTCGCGACGGAATGCTCATGGGCTTCATGATGCTCGGAAAAATCGACGGTGCCGGTATCTACAACGCAATGATACGCAGTAGGACGCCGCTTGATTCCGTCAACTTTGAAATCCTGAAAAAAGGCGCTTCACTCGCCGCTTTTTCACGGGAATATCGTAGAAATAAGCTCGGAGGTGTGATATAATGAAAAAAATAGAAGCAGAGGGGCTTGATTTCAAACGTCTTAACTGCGAAATACGCGATGCGCAGCACGAGGTCACGGTGTCGGGCTGCCTCGGCCAGCGCTTTATCGCGGCAGGTCTCGGCGCAAAGAAAATCGAGCTTTACGGCACTCCCGGCAACGCGCTCGGCGCATATCTGAACGGCGCTGAGCTGACCGTCCACGGAAACGCGCAGGACGCGGTCGGCGACACGATGAACGACGGCAAAATCGTCATCCACGGAAGCATCGGCGACGCGGCGGGTTATGCGATGCGCGGCGGCAGGATATATGTGAAAAATAACGCCGGCTACCGCGCGGGAATCCACATGAAGGAATACGGCGACAAGCGCCCGGTCATAGTTATCGGCGGCTCATGCGGCAGCTTTCTGGGTGAATATCAGGCGGGCGGGCTGATTATCGTACTCGGGCTTGAAAGTGACGGCGCTGTCGTCGGTAATTTTCCCTGTACCGGTATGCACGGAGGAAAAATGTTTCTGCGCTCTGACTGCGCTGACATCCGCTTTCCCAAAAATGTGACCGCACGCGGGGCGATAAGCTATGATATTGAAGAAATCAGTGAATATATTTCGGAATTCTCAGCTGCGTTCGGCTATAATAACGATGAGATAATAAATCATCGTTTTACGGTGATAGAACCTGACAGCAAGAATCCGTACAAACAGATGTATGTGGCGAATTAATGAGCCGGAAAGGCAGGAGGACATTATGAAATACACACGACAAGAGGTCATGCAGTTTGTGAGCGAGGAGGACGTGAAGTTCATCCGTCTTGCTTTCTGTGACGTGTTCGGAAAGCAGAAGAATATTTCCGTTCTGTCGAGCGAGCTTGACCGTGCGTTTGAATACGGTATCGCGATTGACGCTTCTTCTATTGACGGCTTCGGCGATGAGGTACATTCCGACTTATTTTTGCATCCCGATCCGTCAACTCTCGTCGTACTCCCGTGGCGTCCGGAGCACGGCAAGGTCATCCGCATGTTCTGCGACATCACGCTTCCCGACGGCAGACCATTCGAAGGTGATACGCGTGCGCTTTTGAAAAAGGCGGTCGAAAAAGCCGAGAGAGCCGGCTATCAGTTCCGCTTCGGCTCGGAGCTTGAATTTTATCTTTTCACACGCGACGAATACGGCAATCCGACAAAAATCCCGTATGACAACGCGGGATATATGGATATCGCGCCCGATGACCGCGGTGAGAACATACGCCGGGAGATATGCCTGATACTTGAGCAGATGGGGATTTATCCCGAAGGCTCTCATCATGAGGGCGGCCCCGGTCAGAATGAGATCGACTTCCGCTACTCCGATCCTATGTGCGCTGCCGACAACGCCGTCACCTTCTGTACCGTCGTAAAAACTGTGGCAAACCAAAACGGTCTTGCCGCCGATTTTTCACCGAAACCGCTTGCAGATCAGCCCGGCAATGGCATGCACATCAATTTTTCGGTAAAAAGCAGCAAGGGTGATTGTGCGCTTGTCTCATCAATCGCGGGAATCCTTGAAAATATCGCCGATATGACCGTTTTCCTCAATCCTTCGGAGAATTCATTCAAGCGTCTCGGCAAATACAAAGCTCCGCGCTATATCTCATGGTCGGCGGAGAACCGTTCACAGCTCGTCCGCATCCCCGCCGCATCAGGCGACTTCAGGCGTGCTGAGCTGCGTTCCCCCGATCCTCTCACAAATCCCTATATTGCATACTCACTGTTAATTTACGCTGGGCTTTGCGGCATCAAGGATGAAGCGATTCTGCCCCCCGCCGCCGATATCAACTTTTTTACCGCGTCACCTGAGCTTCTGTGTAATTTTGCGCAGCTTCCGCTCACTCTGGCCGACGCCAAAAAAGCTGCCGGTGCGAGCAGCTTTATTAGGGCATATCTGCCCGAAGTTATCATTTCGTCATATGTGAAATAACAATAAAGTAAACCGACCGAAATTCAGAGAAGGGAGTGGGGCGTTTGACCCTCAAGGAACACATTTACAGCGTACTGCTTGTTTCCGCATCCGAAAAGTTCAGTGCTTCCCTGCGCACACTGCTCCCCGAGACGGATTATAACCCTGTATTCACGGTGGGCAGCATCGGTGAAGCACAGCGTGCGTTTACCGACAGAGCGTATGACCTTGTCATTGTCAATGCACCGCTCAGCGATGATTTCGGACTGAAATTTGCCGTTGACGTATCGCTGGGCAGAAGCACCGTCGCACTGCTTATCGTCAGAAGCGAGATATACAACGAGATATACTCAAAGGTCGTGGACTGCGGTGTTATGACGATACGCAAGCCCGCCCCTGCCGCTTCGCTTATCCAGGCGTTTGACTGGATGAGGACGATTCGTGAGCGACTTCGCGGGCTTGAGAAAAAGGCAGTGTCGCTTGAGGACAAGATGGCGGAAATACGTATCGTAAACCGCGCGAAATGGTCGCTGATCGAGGTATGCCGCATGACGGAGGCTGACGCGCACAGGTACATCGAAAAGCAGGCGATGGACCGCTGTGTGACGCGCCGTGAAGTCGCCGAGGGAATACTCAGAGCATATGAAAAATAAGCGGACGTCTGTGGGATTTCGTTATAACGAAAATCCGCATTCGCCGCTTATTTTAAATGGTATTACAGTTTCATTTGACAAATATGTAAATCTATGCTATAATAATATCAGTTACCCCCCCAAAAAACATTTTTCACGGAGGTTATTATGAAATACTGTCCGAATTGCGGAGCGGCGGCTGATGATGCCGTGAGATTCTGCGGAAACTGTGGTGCCGATATCAATCAGGTGCAGGGCGAGGTCAGCAATCCACCTGTATCACCTGAACCGACTCCTGTTCAACCCGAACCGACTCCTTTTCAGCCCGGACCGACTCCCTTTCAGCCCGAGCCATCTCCTTTTCAGCCCGAGCCATCTCCTGTTCAGCCCGAGCCGACTCCTGTTCAGCCTGAACCGACTCCTGTTCAGCCCGAGCCGACTCCCTTTCAGCCCGGACCGGCTCCTGTTCAGCCTGAACCGACTCCTGTTCAGCCCGAGCCGACTGCGAAAAACGGATATCCATACCAGCCTGTACCGCAGTTTCCGTATGGTTATATGCCGCAGACGATACCCGCAAAAATGTCCAAGGCTCCGCTTATTATCACTATCTGTGCTGTACTTGTTCTTGCACTTGCGGCAGGTGCATACTTCTTCTTCTTTGCCAAAAGTGTGAAGTCAATTTCAAGTGCGGCGCTGAATACATTTGATGCGATATCGCATCAGAACTCGGAAGTTGAAGCGGTGTTTGACAAGACTATGAAAAAGGGCGGCGGGATTTCAGCAGATGTAACGATACCCTCCGATGTTACCGGCGGTGACGAAATATCCCTGAACGCCGGCCTTGCGTTTGTTCCGAATAAGGAAGCAAGCACAACTCTCTCATACGAATGCGGCGAAACAAATTTTAATATGTCCGGGTACGTTTCCACCGACAAGGCTGCCATCGAATTACTGTCAAAAAATTACGGTGTCGACCTTGCTACTGCTGTATCCGATTTCAAGAATTCCGTCTTTGCGCCCGACAGCGGCAGTGATTACGCGCTTGACGAGGAAACCTTCGACTACATATGCGATGCTCTCGAAAATTATACGAACACCGAAGAGAATGAGCAGAAGCTCAGACTTATAAGAGACCTGTATGAATACTTTGCTGCGCTCATCAGCGACAATTCGACGTATTCCTCAAAGAAGGAAACGACGACGGTCGGCGGTGAGGAGGTCAGTGCAAAAGCGATCACCTATACGCTGGACGAGACCAATGTTGCGGCTATTCTTGACAAAATGTCCGAGGATCTGAAGGATAAGGACAGCAAGTTTTACGGTCTTCTTAAGGAGTATTACGAACTTTACTCATCGTATCAGATTGCATCTGTAAAAAGCGCTGATGTTGACGATACCCTTGCGGGGCTTGCGGAAAGTTTCGGAGACGCATCATCTGAGCTTAAAGACAGCGACGACACCTTTGATATAGTTATAAAGGGCTTTATCTCACGCGGCATGCTCATAAAATTTGAAGCGTCACTGGACGGAACTGTCGATGATGATGACGGAAATTTTACAATTACTGCAGATTTCGGAAAGAATCCGAAAAAGAGCACAGAGCAAATGCTGAGCGTTGACATTGAGTCTGGCGGCTCAAAGAGTAATATAACGATGACACGCAAGGTCAGGGAAAACTCCGACTCCGCGTATAATGTGGATTATGAAATAAAGTCGGAAGAAGCAGACTTTTCCGTAACTATTTCCTGTGAATGGGACAAGAAAAGCTCTACTTACAACCTTAATGCAAGCGTTATAAGCGGTAATACCCCGGTCAATATTTCTCTCGACGGAAAACTTGAATGTACAAAGGACAGCATCTCGTTTACGATTGACAATATCACGATGAATGATGAAAAAATAAAGCTCAGCGCAGTCTTTGCGGTAGACACAAAGTCTGAGGTCACTCCGATCACGGAATATACGAACCTGTTTAAGCTCACCTCAGATGAGCTGGATACACTTACCGATGAGCTTGATGAATCGCTCGGAAATGTTATCGGCAGTCAGAATTACGACGTTTATAATGACTATAGTGACTACTATGACTACGGTGACTACGGTGACTACGGCGACTACGGTGACTACAGTGACTACGGTGACTACGGTGACTACGGTGACTACGGCGACTACGGTGACTACGGCGATTACGGTGACTACAGTGACTATAGTGACTACGGCGATTACGGCGATTACGGCGACTACGGCGACTATGAAGCTACAACTATGAGGCCAAAACTATGAGGCCAACTGCGACACCTCGCTCCCCCGCGTGTGCGATTTTGCGGATCTGCTCACCGATGATGAGGAGGAATTCATTCTGAGCCAGATTTGATCTGCGCTGAGTGTATACAGTACGGATGTTGTTATAGTCACAACAGATGACATCGGCGACAATTCCATTAAATAATATACCGAAAATATATATGACAGCAACGGTTACGGCTACGCCCCGACCATGACGGCATAATTTATGTCATTTCGATGGATACTCGCGAATATCATCTTGTAACTACCGGTAAATGCATATCGGCCATCAACGATTATAAGCTTGATTATATACTCGATCAGGCGACGGAAAGTCTTTCCGAGGGCGATTACAACATGGCGATTATATCGGTTATCACCAACACGAACTATGTTCTGTACAACAATGAATTAGGCGTATCTTTCAGCCAGTCAAATCCGATAATCTGAGCGGCAGGTAATCCGCAATTAATTTATGCAAATGTATTATATCACTTATGCGACTGCATAAGTGATATAATATTTTCAGGAGATTCATTATGGCATGTTATTTTACCTGTCCGAAATGCCGTCTGCCGCTTTATGAAGCCGACAAGACGTGGAAGTGCGGGAACGGTCATTCATACGATATATCGAAAACCGGATACGTAAATTTGTTGCCGCCGTCCGGTAAGTCCGGTCACGGTGACGACAAGGCGATGGTCACTGCAAGGCGTGCGTTCCTCGAAGCCGGATATTACGGAAATCTTGCGGGCGCGGTATGCGATGCGGCGGTAAGACTGACCCCCGACGGGGGAAGTATATTCGACGCAGGCTGCGGTGAGGGATACTACACGCACCGGGTGTTCGATGCAATGATATCAGCCGGACGAAGTTTTAGAATCGCGGCGGCGGATATCTCGAAAAACGCTCTTTCGGCGGCGGCGCATCATGCTCCGGATATTTCATGGGCGGCGGCAAGCGTCTATGCACTGCCGCTTTCCGACTGCGGTACGGATCTTGTCATCAACATTTTTTCACCGCTCGCGCTGCCGGAATATCACCGCATACTGAAGCCGGGCGGTTACTTTCTCTACGTTATCCCACTTGAAGAGCACCTGTACTCACTCAAGCAGCTGATATACGACACACCGTATCTCAACGAGGTGCGCGACACTCATCTTGACGGTTTTACGCTTGCGGAGCGCACCGACGTCCGCAGTGAGATAACGCTGTCATGCGGCGACGACGTGCAAAACCTTTTCACCATGACACCGTACTTCCACAAAACAGGTGACGCGGACAGAAAAAAACTTGATACGGTAACGTCACTTGTCACAGAAGCGGCGTTCGGCGTGCTGATTTACAGGAAAGTCTGATATTTTTCGGAGGCTGTATGATACCC
>CAZMRH010000043.1:12159-12912 GCA_964568705.1 uncultured Lachnospiraceae bacterium | reverse complement strand
AAAGCTTTCCCCCGAAGCCCCCTTCTGGGGTTTCCTATAGCCGAAGGCTCACCTGCTCAGTCAAAAGCACGCTATCCGCGTGTTTTGACTTCGATATGGGAGTCTGCGTCGGTTTGCTTTACGCTTTTGTCTGCGTGCTAGCGCATTCCACGTGATTATCACATTCGCTTGGTTTAAGCCTGACGCTTTACACCATTTTCGTTCTGTCAACCCTTATCGGGAGCGCGAGGGACAGGTCCCTCGCATCGTATCTCCGTTTAGTATGCCAGTTCGTCGCTTTCGCGGCTGAACTTAGTGAGGTGTGTCCAACTGTAGGGGCTGACATTGAAGTCAAGCTCACCTGTCGGCTTGACGGAGTCAACGTCGACGATATTGTAAGTCTGTATCCAGTTCCACAGCTTGGTATAGCGAGCCTCGTATGCCGCACGCTGATTTGCTGTGCCGTTCTTGTAATTGGGGAGGAACGTAGACGAAAGTCCGAGCCAGTATGCGCTTGCCGATATCCTCTCGATTCGCTCGCGGTACACGTCACTTGTCGCCGCATTATACGCATTATCGAGTATCGTCACCATCTCGTCGAAGTGCTCAGCGTAGTACGTGTGGTCTATCGCGTCGAACGTCCAGTCGTAGTTGTTGATCCAGCATCCCTTCCTGTTGCTCGCCTCATCCCACATCACCATGTACTGTTTGACGTACTCCCAGCTTTCCTCACCGTAGTAGATGTACAGGAATTCATCGATATTTTTAAGAAAC